>DATGQB010000085.1:0-12834 GCA_035304405.1 Edaphocola sp. | reverse complement strand
GCTGATTATACGTCTTAAAGACTACCTTTGATGTACACATACAACATCATAGACGTAAATCTATGAGGAAAGGATGGCTTCGGTCGTCCTTTTTTTTCACATTTCCACATATAATAGAGGCTGCCCTTTTGAGACAGCCCCCAAAATATATTTTCAGACCAGCAACTAGTCTTGCGTAGCGCCCTCCAACAATACCGAAGCCTTGTTGTTTAGCACCTCCACAAAACCACCAGAGATAGTGTATACCTCAGTTTTGCTTTGAGATTTGTCCAAAATAATTTTCATTTTTCCTTCGCCGAGTGCAGCTACCATTGCGGCGTGGTTTTCAAGGATTTCGAACGAACCCTCAACACCAGGAAGCTGTACACCGTACACTTCACCGCTATATATAGCTTTCTCGGGAGTTAATATTTCTAATTGCATATTGTCTTTGTTTTGATAAGCTAGGATACGCCTTTATTATTTGGCTTGCTCTAACAATTTCTTACCTTTCGCGATAGCATCATCAATAGTACCTACAAGGTTGAATGCTGCTTCTGGGTATTCATCTACTTCACCATCTAAAATCATGTTGAAACCACGGATAGTTTCTTCGATTGGTACCAATACACCAGCAAGACCAGTAAATTGCTCAGCTACGTGGAATGGTTGAGACAAGAAACGTTGTACACGACGAGCGCGAGATACAACCAATTTATCTTCTTCGCTCAATTCATCCATACCAAGGATAGCGATGATATCTTGAAGCTCTTTATAACGTTGCAAAATTTGTTTTACACGCTCAGCACATTGGTAGTGAGCTTCACCTACGATAGCAGGAGTAAGGATACGAGAAGTAGAATCCAATGGGTCAACCGCAGGATAAATACCTAAGTCGGCGATTTTACGAGACAATACGGTAGTTGCATCCAAGTGAGCAAAGGTAGTAGCAGGAGCCGGGTCGGTCAAGTCATCCGCAGGTACGTAAACCGCTTGTACAGAGGTAATAGAACCATTTTTGGTAGAGGTAATACGCTCTTGCATCAAACCCATCTCTGTAGCCAAGGTTGGTTGGTAACCCACCGCTGATGGCATACGACCTAACAAGGCTGACACTTCAGAACCAGCCTGAGTGAAACGGAAGATATTATCTACGAAGAAAAGAATGTCTTTACCTTTACCTTCACCATCACCATCACGGAAATATTCTGCCATCGTAAGACCAGACAATGCCACACGAGCACGAGCACCAGGAGGTTCATTCATCTGACCGAATACGAAAGTAGCTTTAGATTCTTTTAAGCCTTCCATATCCACAGATTTCAAATCCCAGCCACCTTCTTCCATGCTGTGTTTGAATTTATCACCATATCTTACGATACCGGCTTCAATCATCTCACGCATCAGGTCATTACCTTCACGGGTACGCTCACCCACACCGGCAAATACCGAAAGACCTCCGTGACCTTTAGCGATATTGTTAATCAACTCCTGAATCAATACAGTTTTACCCACACCGGCACCACCGAAAAGACCAATTTTACCACCTTTTGCATATGGCTCGATAAGGTCGATTACTTTAATACCGGTATAAAGAACTTCGGTTGAAGTAGAAAGATCTTCGAATTTAGGAGGTTTTGCGTGGATAGGACGCGCGTTTTCTTTAGAAGGTTGCGGTAAGCCATCGATTGCATCACCTGTAACGTTGAATAAGCGACCATTAATTTGCGGTCCTATAGGCATTGCAATAGCTTTGCCTGTATCTACAACTTCCATTCCACGGGTAAGACCTTCGGTACCATCCATTGCAATGCAGCGTACGCTGTCTTCACCTAAATGTTGTTGTACCTCCATTACAAGTTTATCACCGTTTTCACGCTTAAGCTCTAAGGCGTTAAAAATCTCTGGTAATACATTGTCGCCGCTAAAGCTAACGTCAATTACCGGACCAATGATTTGCTTAATTTTACCAACGTTTGGCATACCTATTTGTTTATATTTTATTAAAAAACTTTATAATTTCCAATTCGGCTGCAAAAGTATAAATGAATTGCCAAATAATAAAATTTTATTGCTAGACTAACCACAATAAAATCACTACCCGCAAAATTATTAAACCCTTACTGCTTTCGGGCTGCAAAGTTAGCTATTTTAATTGTTCTTTTTCAACACTAAGTGTCTAATACAAAATTTTTTAGAAAAAAATATTTAGCCCAAGGCAATGGCATCAGCAGAATGGGGGCAAAAATGCATATCATTTTGTGTAAAAGGCGAGTATAAAGAGCAAAAATGGATAAAAAGTTACAAATTTTGTCCCCCATTTGGGGTATTATGTAAAAATATTATTAATATTGTAAAAGGTATCTGCTGAAATTTTTAACTATTTTATTCTTAAGTGATGGAAAACGAGAACCTTCAAGATCAGATAGTAAACAAGCCTACAGTCGACCCACCCGTAATGGAAATATGGGCTCAATTGCAGTTTGACGGTAAAGAAAATTTTTTGATTGACGAACAGGGTAATATTTTGCTTCGTGCGGCCGACCATTATCCGGAACGGACCATCGGTAGTGTAAGCGATGCCAATGCCACTACATTACTTAACATGCTAATTGAAAAATTCAACGAGGTCAAAGAAAAAGTGACGCAAAGCTTGGCTGAGCTGGAAGCTCCGCAGGAGCTAATTCGTGCCCAGGGCAAGCTTCAAAGATTACATACCTATCTGCTTAATGTATGCGCATTGGGAGATTTTCCTCATTTGTTCGCACTCATTGAGCAGCACCAAAAGAATATCAGCCAACTACTGCAGGCCAATGAAGCTATTAGGTTGCAACTCGTACAGAAAGCAGAAGCCCTTAGGGATGCTCCCGAATTCAAAGCTACAACGGAAGAGTTCAGGGCGCTAATAGAAGAATGGAAAAATGCCCCCTTTGTTGAAAAATCAGTGAGTGATCAGCTGTGGGAGCGTATAGAAGCAGCACGTAATTATTTTTACGAACGCAAAAGAGCCTATCAGCAAGACATCGAAATAGAGATGATGCAAAATCTTGATCTCAAGCTGGAATTATGTGAAAAAGCCGAAGCGCTGAGCCATTCTACAGACTGGAAAAACACCACAGAAGCGTACAAACAATTGATGGAGCAATGGAAAGGTATTGGAAGGGTGGCCTCTGCCGAAAAAAATGAAGAGCTATGGACCCGCTTCATCAATGCTAAAAATATATTCTTCGACAGAAAAGCTGAGCATCAGCAACAAATTATGGCGGAGCAAGAAGCTAACTATCAGGCAAAATTGAAACTGGTGGAAGAGGCTGAAGCTATCAAGACCAATACCAATTGGAAAGAGACAGCCGACAGATATGCGGCTATCATGGAAGAATGGAAAGCCATAGGTAGAGTGCCATATGAAAAAGCGGACGAAATCTGGAACAGACTACAAGAAGCAAAAAATCACTTCTATAGTGCTAAACGCGAGCATGCAGAATCCTACCGCCTGAATCTGGAAGACAACTATGCGCAAAAGAAAGCCCTTTTGGATAGAATGGAAACGCTTAAGGACTCCATTGACTGGCGAACTGCTACTGATGAAATCAATGAACTATGGGCTACCTGGAAATCCATAGGCCCCATACCTCGAGAATATGGCGACAGCCTCTGGGAACAATTTGTGGCCGCTCGGCAATATTTCTTTAAACGTAAGGATGATGACCGCGAGGCTCGCAAGCAAAGATTTACGCAGCAAATTAAAAGTCGGCTAGAACAGAGCCATACGTTCTTGGCAACTTTAAAGTCCGAGCTTGAGGAGGACGAAAACCGACTCAGCGAATTTATGGATATACTCTCCAACCACCCAGATGAAGACACTAAGGATAAGGAAATCAAAGCCAACCTACAAAAATTGGTGGAGCAACTTGAACGCAAAATTCCTAATAAAAGAGCCAAAATAGCAGATGTAGAAGCTCAAATCCGGGAGCTGGAAGAGAAACTACAAAATGAGAAAAAAAAGACTAAGACTTCTCAATAAAACAAAACTATAGCTTAACCTAGACTAGACCTAAAACACACCTTCAATATTGGCAACGCGCGCAAAAGCGTATTCCGCTATTGACATTTAAACCGAATTAAAATGAATTGGACCAGAATCGCATTTATTACACTACTATCTTCTACACAACTAGCATGCTCTGATACATCCGAGGTATGGAGCGCAGCACAATCGGAAAACGACAAGCTCACCACTTCGACACCTATTTCCGTTGTAACTGATACTTTTCGCGATAAAAAGGGAAATATATTGGAGATTCAGTTTGACAATACGGCATACACCGCCACCGCAAACTTCAACGATACTATTATTAAATTGGAAGGGCAGCCTGCAGCTTCAGGCATATGGTATGCCAATGACGAATATGACCTTCGCGGCAAGGGCGGACAGGTTAGGCTCACCAAATACGGCGTACTCCTTTTTGAAAACTAAGGTTTACAATCTTTAATAAAATTTGTCTTATCAAGACCAAGTCTTAATGGCATAGGGAATCATCTCTTGCCATTAAGACTTTTGGGCTTATATCTAGGCCAGACAACTACTGAAGTATCTCTCTACTGCTGGTCAGCAGCACATATTTACCTGGCCCCGTTATAAATAAAACCAGTCCAATAATCATAAAGAGCAGGTTAAGCTCGCCTTTCAGACCACCGGTTGGACCAAAGGCAAATGCGCCCAGTCCGGAAGTGAGTGCTATAGAAAATATCATCACCGCTACCAGCAACAAGCCGGAAATTCTTGAGAAAATACCTAAAATGATAAAAAGAGGACCTAACACCTCCGCCACGGGCACTCCTACCCACAACAATTCCGGCAATCCCTTTTCTGAAAGCATTCCTCTAATTTTATCATGACCATTGATAATCTTATTGATTCCGTGTGGCAGCATGAGTAGACCAGAAACTAATCGTAAAATCAATAAGCCTAGATCGATGTTGTTGTTTCTTCTCGCCATATTACCGAGCTGAGTTGCAGTTATGTAAATATTCACAATAAATTCTCGCACTAAGGTAAGAAAAACGCATTTACACTTGCGCCATGAATTCGTTAATATAAGGTAAAACTCATTCAGTATCACTGTTCTACATCAAGCTTACCACTCCCTTAAGTTTTATAACGAATTCGCTATCAATAAATTCACGCATACAACTTTTATTGAGTCAATCTAGTCCTGCATTTTTTTCGCAAGCGCAACATGAAGTATATCGGTAGCTAGTGTGAAGGCATAGCTCCTCCTAATCAGCGCAATTGTTGCAAGAGAATGGCCTCTACCTTGCCCCTTTGTCCGAAAGCGCGGTCATTGGCAGAGCAAGCGCGCAGAGGATTCCGTTCCCCCACCAATGCAGGTTGTACCTTACAGTGCCCCACTCGACGTAGACAAGACATTCGCTACTTTAGTAAAAAATAATCGGTATCTATGCCTACGCAGCAGATACCGATTATCAAAGCATTAAGGTTAATATTGCAGGGTATGGTAATCTCTTATCGAATCAGTGTTACATTTCCCTGCCGCTTTACATGGGTGCCGTCTACAAATTCTACATAAAGTGTATAGGCATAGGAATCCATCTCTTGAGGCTTACCTTTATAGGTTCCATCCCAGCCAATGTCCGGATGATTTGATTGAAACACCAACTCTCCCCACCTATTGAATACTTTCAAATCCATTGACTGTATACCATAACCCCGTACACGGAAGACATCATTGGTACCATTACCATCAGGACTAAAACCGGTGGGCACATCCACACCCGGCCATACTACTGCATCTATTTGTTTGCAAACACGGGCAGGACAATTATAAGAGTTGGTAGCAGTGAGACAAACCTGATAGGTACCGCTTCTATTATACTCGTGCACAGGATGCTCTTCGCTGGAAGTGTTGCCATCACCAAACTCCCATAGGTAAGCAATCGCCCCCTGACTTTGATTAGTAAAAGTAAAAGGAACATTAGCCTCCGCCATTGCCGGACTAACAGAGAATTGTGCAACCGGACTAGGCCGCACCGTCACAGAGGCAAAAACGGTATCAAACAAATTGCATGTTGCCGAATTGGACACTATGAGTCTAACGTTATAAGTGCCAGGGCTGGTAAAGGCATGACTCGGATTGGGAAGAGAGGAACTGGTACCGTCTCCGAAGTCCCATTCAAAATTTACCGCATTACTGCTTTGTGGCGCAAAATGTACTGTGTCTCCAGAGCAAATACTCAAATCGGGAATATCACCTACTGACACCATCAGGGGATTAATGGTAACTGTCTTGATTATTGAGTCCGGACTATTACAAGCATTGGGATGAGACATTACCAGCTTGATGGGATAAGTGCCTCCGGTGGCAAATACCTGAATAGGCGGATTAGCACCGTTGAAGGTGTTTCCATTACCAAAATCCCAGAAGAAATCAGCTCCCGTCGGCGCTCCACCTCCTATACCTGTAGAAAGATTGGTAATAGCTATACTCAAAGTGTTACAGCTATCTAATACATTATAACTAAAATCCGGGTGGATAGACTCATCGGTAACAGTAATAGTGACCCAGCTGGTATCTGCCACTCTACAGGCATCAGGATTGGTGCCAATAAGGCGCACATTGTACACACCGGGAGTGGTAAAGGTATGTGTAGGCGTCTGTGCATTGCTGGTACTCCCATCACCAAAATCCCAATCCCAGGAAGTAGCATTACTTGAATTATCTAAGAAGTTGACTGTAAAAGGAGCACAACCTGTTGTAGCGGGCTGCGCCTGGGCATCAGTACTCACACTACCTAAGTTAAACGCTATTTTCACTACGCCTACATTACAGTTGGCACCATTATCCGAACTGGCATAGGCGCCGGGAGTGGCCGGAAAAGTATTGGCATTTCCACAGCTAGCACACATGGCTTGGTACACAATACCATTGGGGTCAAATCTGCTGGTACCACCATCCACATGCTCTTGCACGCTAGCCCCGAAATAGCTGCCATATAGCAACCCTTGCAAATCTTTCTTCAATACTATAAAATAAAAGTCGGAACCGTCTGTGGTTGCCTGAAGGGCTGTGGCAGGAGTAATGGGCATGCCTACTACTGATGTAGGCGGCCCTGCCACCGTCAAACCACCCCAACCGGATATATATATATTTTCACAAGTATCTACTAAGAATGCTACCGGAGAGATATTTACATTTGCAACGGGTCCGGAACCATATACGGTGGAGAAGATAGCTGTACTCAAAGCACTGTCCAGCTTCATAACAAACTGGCTGGAGCCGGCATTATTATACACTCCCGGCGGGAAAACCGGGAATGCACCCCGACTCTGCCCCATGATATACACTTTGTTATTATTGTCAAGTTGCACTCCGTAAATCTGGTCATAGGCAGAAGTGCCGATATAAGTACTCCGCAAAATCGGATAACTGCCCGAGTTCTGGATGCGCACTATAAATCCATCTATCCCGCCTCCGCTGTTTGGTTGATACGCTCCCACCGTAGTACTGGCGTGAAAATCCGTACTAGATGTACCACCTGTGATATACACGCTCGCCTCGGTCTTATCCAAAGCAATACTATAGGCACCGTCCAGACTGGAACCACCCAGCAGAGTACCATAAATCATTGTGGTAAGCGTGGGATTAAATTTCAGAAAAACGCCATCCTGAGCCCCGCCAAGCGTGCTCTTCGCTGCATTGGGCGTGGTAGGAAAATTCGTAGAGCGTGTACAGCCCACCAGGTAGATATTCCCCACATTATCTACCACTACCTCGCTACGCGCATCATCTCCATAATTGTGTTTTAAATCAGATTGCACATTAAAGTTGGCGCTGATATTCACACCGTCGTCACCAGAGCCCCCTACATAAGTCGATGCAAGCAGATTGGTGCCCGCATTATTAAATTTGGAAATAACAATATCAAACTCCCCATTGTGTGTAACATCATAATTACCTGTCACAACCGGATAGTTGGTTGAGTTGCTTTTTCCTACAAGAATTAAATTATTATTCTGATCCACTACCAGACTGTGGGGCATCTCATTATTTTGTCCACCCAGATATGTTGAATACACGAGGGTGCTGCCAATGGCATTGAATTTAGAAATAGAGATATCACAATCGGTACCCACTGCGGCTCCCAACTGACCTCCTCCGTAGGTAGCCTGGAAGGCGCCTAGTGTGGTCGGATAACCCACCCCACGCACAATGCCACCAGCATAAAGATTTCCTTGCGCATCGTAAGTGGCAGTAAAACCCCAGTTATCTGCAAAAGAACCCGTAAGAGAAGCGAAAATTATTGTAGGGTCAATTATTAAAGGCAGCGACTTATCATAGCCTTCCGGGAATGCGAAACTCAGCACATTTCCGTCCAGTACGTACTCACAAGCCACCCTAACTTGCTCATGATCTTTCTCTTGATATGCATAGGGCTTGGCCTCTACCACAGTACCCACCGAGGTACGTAACTGCAGGGTTCCTTTTTTTAACTGCATACCTTCCAGCCCATCATACTGCAGCCTCACCACATTCGGATTAGCATTAGGAGCCAAAATAATATCATATTTCAGATTATTATGTGCCGTATAAAAGTAGAAGTCCACCCCGGGATATACCGCTTTATAAGTAACTGTCTTGAAGACCGGCACCTCGCTGCGCCATCGTTCTACATCATTCCCAAGAAAATAATTGTGGTAATGCGCTTCAGGTTGACCGCCCACAGTTTCAGGACTAGGATTGGCTCCCAACCAGGTGATTGTATAAGCATGAAAACGTAGCAGCGGCGTATCGGCCATCTGCCCCATTTTAAACTGATGCACCAGTTCGTTGTTGTCGGAGGCTCCTACCACATACTTGACGCCTTTTGCTTCCAGATATATGTCTGCATTGGGCATAATGCCTTTGTACATAAAGGGTGCTTCCCATTGTCCCTTATTGGGCACAAACTGAATCGGGGCACCATGAGTGCCTTCATGCGCCCGCATTGCTGTGCCGGATAGCATGGCCACTATCCAGATGACAACAGATAAGTAAAAGTGTTTCATTGTACTTCAGTTTTATTCTGTGAACAATCACCCAACATAATGTACATCCATGGTGATAGGGTATATTGTAGGGTATGGACGCTAATAATTGTAGGGTTTAAATAAACTTGTTTGCTTTAGCTGTCTTAATGGCATCCGCTTTGGAATGCACATCCAGTTTGGCATATATATTCTTCAGGTGCGATTTAACAGTTTCCAGGTCTATAAATAGTTCATCTGCGATTCTGCTTCGGGTTTTACCGGCTGCAATCTGCTCTAGGATTTCTGTCTCCCTTCTGGTGAGTGGCGACTCTTTGCTCCTTTGAAATGAGCTGACAACCATCTTGGCAATATGAGCACTCATGGGCCCACCACCCAGCATTACTTCATTTACTGCCGCCACTATTTTATCCGGCGGAGTATTTTTGGTAAGATATCCGGATGCGCCTTTTGCCAGTGCGTCAAACACAGTATCTTGGTGCTCATTTACAGATAATATAATCACTGCTACATCCGGCAAAATATCCTTAATCTTTGGCAATGCCTCAATACCGGACAGGCCGGGAAGTTGAATATCCAATAATATCACGTCAGGGTCTAGCGATACCAGAGCCATTAAGGCCTTTTCTGCATCTGAAAATGCACCTACCACCGAACAACCTTCCTCCTGATCCAACAAAAACGAGAATCCTTCACGTATCACCTCATCGTCTTCGATTAATACAACACGTATATCGTTATTCTTATTCATTATACTTTTGGCAAAATTTTAATATAGCTAACAAATTTAATGATTTTTTTAAAGACCATGTTAAATACAGTGCTTTTTTGTAGTCACATATCATGAATGCAACATTTTTCTCTACTGCAATAAAACCGGCAAAACAGCCTTGCTCCCCATTTTTTTGGTATTTTTGTATTAAATTAGTCGGAAATTTTGGAAAAATTTATACAGCTCAGCACAGAGCAACTTACCTCCCGTATTAAAAGAAATAATAGACTGAGTATAGTACTAACGGTTATTATAACTTTGTATCTGGTAGCAGCTATAGCTACAGGCATCAGGCGTGGCTGGAATGTGGCACAACTATTGCCTTTAATGCTACTCGCTTTTTTATGGACCAATATCCGTAGTGGCAAGGAAATGAAAAAAGAATTGAATAAAAGACAAAGCAGCGGAATCTAATAGCATTTCTGACTTATGAAGAGTATTTACTTTAAAGAACTTAGCTCCTTTCTTAGCTCTATCGTGGGCTATGTAGTATTATTGGTGTTTTTGGTGGTATTGGGTTTATTCCTGTGGGTGCTCCCCGATACGAGCTTTTTCAGTTTTGAATACGCCAGCATGGAGCCTTTTTTCACCATCACACCTTGGTTGCTATTATTTCTTATCCCAGCTGTTACCATGCGGAGCTTTGCTGATGAGTACAAGGGAGGCACAATAGAATGGCTGCAAACCAAGCCTCTAAGCCTTAATCAGATTGTGGGTGGCAAGTTCTGGGCTTGCTTCACCCTGGTGCTTATCGCCCTGGTGCCCACTTTGATTTACGTCTTTGCTATTAACTGGCTGGCTATTGATAAAGCAACCCTCGACTTTGGGGCCATTACAGGGGCTTATATAGGCTTATTCCTGCTTATCGCATCCTTTACCTCAATTGGTATTTTCTGCTCTTCGCTTACCGACAATCAAATTGTAGGCTTTCTCATATCTGTTATTCTTTGCTGGCTGCTATACTCTGGCTTTGAAGCCATCTCAAGAATACCGGCCTTTGCCGGCGGGGCAGATTATGCGATTCAAATGATTGGCATGGACTGGCATTACAATGCCATCAACCGAGGACTGCTGCATAGTAGAGATATCATTTATTTTCTGAGCATTACCGTGCTATTCTGGCAGGCTACCTTATTCACACTTAAACGAAAACAATTAAATTAATTCTATTGAGAGCAAGAGTATATAAGTCTACTGGAAGTAACTATTGGGTGGTGGACGACCAAGGCCGGCGCTGGCAGGCTAGAGCTAGAGGAAAGTTTAAAATAGACGCTTCTATTCGCTCCTCCAACCCTATAGCTGTGGGTGACTGGGTAGAATTATTAATTGAAAGTGAAGAACAGCTTACTGCTGTCATTACCAATATCGAAGCACGGCATAATTATATGGTGAGGGTATCGCCCCAAAACCGACATCAGAAAGCCATTGTAGCTGCTAATATAGACCAAGCACTGGTAGTGGCCACTATCCGCTCCCCGCGCACATCCATGGGATTTATTGATAGGTTTCTGATTACAGCGGAGGCTTATCATATCCCTGCAGTAATTGTATTCAACAAGGCTGACCTATTAACGGAACCGGAATACAAAGAAGAGTGGGCATACCGTAAAGCATTGTATGAGTCTATCGGGTACCCAACATTTACCATTCAGGCCAATAATGCTGAGGGGCTCAGCACGCTCAAAGATTTTCTAAAAAACAAAACTACGCTCATCTGCGGGCATTCCGGAGTGGGCAAAAGCACGTTGATTAATGCCCTGGTGCCGGGTATGACTATTCGCACTCAAGAGGTGAGCGATTGGAGTGGCAAAGGCCAGCACACTACCACCTTTGCAGAAATGTATGACTGCGACTTGAATACGCGCATAATAGATACGCCTGGTGTAAAAGAGTTTGGCATAGTTGCTTTAGACCAATACGAGCTGGCTCAGTATTTCCCAGAAATGAGGGCGCTGATGCATGACTGCAAATTCAACAACTGTTTGCATATCAATGAGCCGGACTGCGCGGTAAAGGATGCAATTGGTAGCCGCATATCTTATGACCGCTACGAATCTTATATCAACATCATCGAATCTTTACCCAAAAACAATTATTAATACCCTATGAGCGAAGGAGTACGAATCATCAGAATTCAACAACCGGAATACCTCGATGTATTGGCACTACGCAATGAGGTACTACGCAAACCCCTAGGTCTGAATATCTATCATGAAAATTTAGATCATGAGCTCGACGCCCAAATTTTCATCTACCAAACAGAAGGGAAAGTGGTAGGATGCCTACTACTTTTTCCGGAGGCACCACAGGTGGTACGCTTTAAGCAGATGGCTGTGGCTCCCGCCTATCAGGGGCGTGGTATTGGTCGTGCGCTCATCAAGGCTGCCGAAGATTTTGCACTGAGCAAAGGCTTTAGCAATGTTTACTTCCACGCACGCGAATCGGCAATTCCCTTTTATGAAAAAATGGGCTACGCTACCTTTAGCGACAGCTTTACCGAGGTGGGTATTCCACATAAAAAAATGGGGCGCAATCTTGCGGGACAGGCTTTTCAGCTCCGTTTCGAGGATGAAGACTAGCGCAAAGCCGAGAGCCACTAATTTTTCGTTTATTTTTTGCCGTTTTTCAAAAATTTTTCCATAACTTTGCTGCCGGCAAGTCTTATACGACCAGCTCCTATTGAACCTCCCCAGGGCAGGAATGCAGCAAGGATAGATGGTTGAGCGGTGCGATATAAGTAACTTGCCTTTTTTTATGCCCTTTACTCATTTCCAACACTCCATTAGCTCCTTTCCTCACCACAACAACAAGTAGGCAATGCCCATTCTTACTATGCCTGCCGATTGTTGCATATTCGTGCCTCTCCTCCCTTCTTGCTCAGGGAAACGAAATATAAGTTTAAACCCAGATTACGCATTAGGAATTTAAAAGAAAATTATTATGGCAAATAATCCACAAAATAGTGAAAAAAGCATAATAAATTATGGTTTTTGAGCTATTGAAGTGGATTAGAAGCAAGAATAATTTTATATAAAGA
>DATGQB010000084.1:0-11884 GCA_035304405.1 Edaphocola sp. | reverse complement strand
TCTTTATATAAAATTATTCTTGCTTCTAATCCACTTCAATAGCTCAAAAACCATAATTTATTATGCTTTTTTCACTATTTTGTGGATTATTTGCCATAATAATTTTCTTTTAAATTCCTAATGCGTAATCTGGGTTTAAATGAAGACAGTCAAGGGGAAATTTGAGCCCGTTCCAGCGAGTAATTTCCGAACCGATTCCCGGGACTACCCTTTGGTCAATTTCCTAAAGACCTCTTCCAGAGACTCGGTTTCGGTTTGCAGTGATGATATAGTATAATCTTTTTCCAAAGCCCAATGCATCAATGCTTTACGCAAATCGTCCGGCTGAGTAGTTTCAAAAGCCCAAGTGGTACCTTCTATATGACGATAGCTACTTACATATGCAATGCCTGCAAAAGCGCCCTGCTCCAGACTTTCTTTCCAGGTGACCAAAATAGTATTATTATTTTTACTGCCCGACTGAATACGCTCTATCGCATCGTCGGCCACGATATTACCGTCTTTGATAATAATTACCCTACTGCACATAGCCTGAACTTCCTGCATAATATGGGTAGATAGCAATACCGTCTTTTCCGCTCCCAGTCGAATAATCAGGTCTCTGATGTCGGCAAGTTGATTCGGATCCAATCCTGATGTGGGCTCGTCCAGAATCAACACATCAGGGTCATGTATGATGGCTTGAGCCAGTCCGGCTCTTTGTTTGTAGCCTTTAGATAGCTGACCCAGCTTTTTGTGAGCTTCTTTAGACAATCCGGTAAGCTCTATCACTTCATTAACTTTGGCCTTAGCATTAGGTAGCTTGTGTACAGCTGCAGCAAAATGCAGGTATTCCCTAACATACATGTCATAATACAAAGGGTTGCTTTCCGGCAAATAACCCACATGCTTACGCACTTCCAGCACATCCTTCACGATGTCGAAACCACAAATCTTGGCCGTCCCGGATGTTGGAGGCACATAGGTAGTGAGCATTTTCATTGTGGTAGATTTTCCGGCACCATTAGGTCCTAGAAAACCCACTATCCCTTTATCAATAGCAAATGAAATATTGTTCACCGCAGTCTGCTCCCCATATACCCGGGTTAAACCTTCAACTATTATGGACACGCTTTATTTAAATTATCAGGTTAAAAACAACACTTTCTGTACTTGCTTACAATATCCGGCACCTTTGCCCCGCAATGCTGCCGGTCATGGCACAATCGCCACCTCTTATCTGGTCAAACCTAAAGCCTGGAAGGTATTACCTTGATTAATATCACCGGTTTTGAAACCTTTCATAAACCACTCCATCCTTTGCTGAGAAGTACCATGAGTAAAGGCATCCGGAACCACATAGCCCTGTGCTTCCATCTGCAACTTATCATCACCTATAGCATTGGCAGCCCTCAAAGCTGCTTCTAAGTCTCCGGAGTTAAACAGATTGCGCTTGGCCTGTGCTCTGTTAGCCCACAGCCCGGCGTAAAAATCCGCCTGTAATTCCAATGCCACAGAATATCTGTTATACTCGCGCTCACTCACACGCCCGCGAAGCGATTGCACCTTATCTGATGTACCCAGAAGATTCTGTACATGATGACCAATTTCATGAGCCACTACATAGGCAATAGCGGCCTCTCCAGGAGCCTTAAATCTCTCCCTGAGTTCATCACAAAAGCTTAAATCAATATAGGCTTTCCTATCTGCGGGACAATAAAAAGGGCCCATTGCTTCATGGCCCTGTCCACAGGCAGTGGGCGTTGTACCTCTAAAAAACACCAGCTTGGGCACCGAATAACTGGCGCCGGCCTGACTAAAAATTTCTGACCATACATCTTCAGTACTCGCCAGAACTACACTCAATAGCTGGGCTGTAGTATCCTGAGGGTCGTTTGGATTATAATAGGTAGTCTCATTGGTTTGCTGCTGCGTCACGCCATTACTCATAAAATCGCCAATGAGCGCCATTGGGTCTTTACCCATTAGCAGACCGATGACTAAGGCTAGAATGGCTCCTAAGCCTCCGCCTACAGCAAGTTTTCCGCCACCGCTCATACCACGGCGATCCTCGATATTGTCGCTTTGTCTTTCTCCTCTCCAACGCATAGGTTGTACAATTTTAGTATTTGGCTCCAAAAATACCAAAATTAGCTAAAAAACGAGCGCTCCTATCGAGGATCCGTGGGAAATCATCTTTATTCCAGGTCTGGCTTGAATTCGACTTAATTTTTAAGTATAAAATACCAGTCCCAGTCATTTGGGTTACCAACACCCACGCTAGGGGTATAAAGGAAAACGCGCACCTTTTCATTAGGATTGCTTTCTAAAAACTGCCTTACTACAACCAGCTTCTGCACCTCCTGCCAGGCTTGACTGTATGAACTAGTGGTATCGTGGATATAAATCTCTTCAAAACCGTTCAGGGGCATTCTCAAATCTTCGGTAAGTACTTTGTCGAAATAGCTTTCGTCAACCATTACTTCGGGGTATCTGCGCTCTCCCAATCCCATCCAGTGAATGGTACCATAAAATATGGGTTCATTGAGCTCCTGATACATAACTTTTATGCTGCCAAAATCGGTGGGCGGTGTGTCAATAACCTGAGTGGTAAATGTAGTGGTAGAAGCACTAAAAGGAAGCACCCTACCCTCTTCAAATCTGTTGCTAAGATAATCTACCTTGAGTAGTAAAACCTGGTTCTCGGCCGGCTGGAAATTGTTTTCCTTTTTGGTACACGAAATAAGCGCAGCGGCGCCTACAACAAGAGCAAAAAATAATGTTTTCATGATAACAAGATTAAAATGGTGAATAATTGGTTTGTGTCTAGATAGACGTTATTCCTTCCATTAATCTTGGAATTCTATATGAAAATTCTAAGGGGGTTGCCGCTTATTCGTCGGAGTTAGGGTCATAAACACGCTCTTCTGTCGTCACCCCGGTTCTATCAAAAAAAATCCACTTACCAGCTTTTCGCGGGACAGGCCGCTCGACCACGCGTTCGACAAACTTATCAGATTCAGGCACATACACCCGCTCCTTCATCGGTTTTAATACAGCGACAAAGCGGCCGGCCATATGCAGCTGACCATTAGAAAAATACTCTTCGTAGGGCCCTAATGGCATTATATACTGTCGAGAATCGTATTCAAGCTGACGAAGATTATAAGCCTTCTCCCGCAGTCCATTGGCATGAAAAAACTCCCAGTAATCAACCGGCTCATCATCCACATAAAAGCCCAGCGAGCGAACAAGCCCATTGGGATGAAACTCCACCCACTTACCATGTTTTACCAAGTCTTCACCTTTAAGAAAAACAGGGCTAAGCTCGCCCCAAACCCGCATGCGCCCCCTGGCATCATATAAGCGGTATATAATCGGCTCTTTCTGCCCCGGTCTGAAGTGAGAAAGAAACACCGTATTGAAACTATCATGCCGATAATGATAATAGACACCGGCACTGTCTTGCATCAAGGTATCTTTTAATACCGCAAGCGAAGAGCCGTAAAACGGAGTTTCTGTCTGCCCCCAGGCAATAGAAAGGACCCCGGACAAGAGCCAGAATAAAAAGAAGAAAATGGTAAGTTTGTATCTTGCCACAACAAACAATGCATTTTTTGAATGCGTAAAGTTAAGATTTTCTCAATATTAAAGTTTTCTGCTATTTTGTCAGGTTAATGCGCCGAAATGTGTAAATTTGCACATTATTTTTTACTATGTTAGCAACACAAGAAAAAACAATTGACGAGGGCCGCCAAGGCGAAGTATTTGCAGCATTTAAAGAGGATCCTAATCAGTACAGCAAGCACTTCTATATTGAAAGCTATGGCTGTGCCATGAATTTTAATGATAGTGAGATTGTAGCATCCATTCTACATGAGAATGGTTTTGGTGCCACCAAAAATATTGAAGAGGCCAACCTCATCTTAATCAATACCTGTTCTATACGCGAGAAAGCAGAACAAACAGTGCGCAACCGACTAATGCATTTCAAAGGTTTGAAACGCAATAAACCTGATATGCTGGTGGGTGTACTGGGTTGCATGGCCGAGCGCCTTAAAGCCAAATTGCTGGAAGAAGAGCAACTTGTAGATTTGGTCATTGGTCCGGATGCATACCGCTCTTTGCCGGCTCTAGTAGCAGAAGCTGAAGGCGGACAAAAAGGGGTAAATGTACTCTTGTCTAGAGAAGAAACTTACTCAGACATCGCTCCGGTGCGTCTGGATAGTAATGGGGTGAGCTCTTTTGTGAGTATTATGCGTGGTTGCAACAACATGTGTAGCTTCTGCGTAGTGCCATTCACCCGCGGACGGGAACGCAGCAGAGACCCACACTCCATCATTAGAGAGGTACAGGATTTAGTAGATAGAGGATATAAAGAGGTAACTCTTCTGGGTCAAAATGTAGACAGCTATTACTGGACCAATGAAGACGGCTCTGAAGTAGTCACTTTTGCAAAGCTTCTTGAACTAACCGCTTTGGTGAGTCCGCAATTGCGTGTGCGCTTTAGCACTTCGCATCCTAAGGATATTACCGATGAGGTACTGTTTACCATGAAGCAATACCCTAACATTTGTAAAAATATTCACCTTCCGCTTCAAAGTGGCTCTACACGCATCTTACAGTTGATGAACCGTACTTATACTAAAGAATGGTATATCAAAAAACTGGACAGAATACGTGAGGTCTTGCCGGAATGTGCCATTACCTGCGATATTATTTCAGGCTTCTGTACAGAAACCGAAGAAGACCACCAGGAAACATTGGAAGTAATGCGCTATGCACAATACGACCTTTCTTACATGTACATCTACTCTGAAAGACCGGGTACCTTAGCGGCCCGCCGTTATGCAGATGATGTGCCGGAAGATGTAAAAGGCCGACGCCTCAAGGAAATCATTGCAGTGCAAAGCGAAGCTAGCACTAAGGTGTTTAAATCTTGCATTGGTAAACGATTTGAAGTACTTATTGAAGGTAATAGTAAACGTAGTGACGAACATTGGTGTGGCAGAACCACTCAAGGACGCATGGCGGTATTCCCTAAAGAAGATTTTCCGGTAGGCAAAGGAGATTATGTAACCATTGAAGTGAGCGATGCCACCAGCGGTACCTTGATTGGCCATATCTGTAAAGACTAAAGGCCTCATCATACCAAAACAATAGCAAAAATGAGGTTCAGGAAGGGAAGGTAAATCATAAAAAACGAGCAAAACGATGGATATTCAGGCGATAAAGAACAGATTTGGAATCATTGGAAATGATGCGGCGCTTAATTATGCCCTACAAGTTGCCGCCCAGGTAGCCAATACTGATTTGAGCGTATTGATACTCGGAGAAAGTGGCGTAGGTAAGGAGGTATTTTCGCAGGTCATTCATAATCTATCGGCCAGAAAACATAATCCATTTATAGCCGTAAACTGTGGCGCTATTCCTGAAGGCACTATTGATTCTGAACTATTTGGTCATGAAAAAGGCTCATTTACCAGCGCCAGCGACCAAAGAAAAGGCTATTTTGAAACAGTAAATGGAGGTACAATATTCCTGGATGAAATCGGTGAAATGCCATTGGGTACCCAGGCCAGGCTGCTGCGCATGCTGGAGACTGGTGAATACCTCCGCGTGGGCTCTTCAAAAGTAATGCGTGCGGATGTCCGGGTAATCGCAGCAACTAATAAAGACCTATTGCATCTGACGAAAGAAGGTAAGTTTAGAGAAGACCTTTACTATCGCCTCAACACAGTACCTATACGCGTGCCTGCACTGAGGGAACGTAAAGACGATATTTACCTATTGTTCAGAAAATTTGCTCATGATTTCTCGGAGCGATACCGTACCAATCCGATTCAACTCGACGAGCAGGCCAGACAAATGCTGAAAGATTATCCCTGGCCGGGCAACGTGAGGGAACTAAAAAACATTGCAGAGCAAATTTCTGTATTGGCGACGGAAAGGGTCATCACAGCAGAAGTATTGGATAAATTTCTGCCCAAACATGACCTGAACAATGCCAGAATGCCCATGCTTGCAGGGGCAGAGGCTGCTGCGCCTCCTATGCGCAGCCATATTGCCGGCAATGAAAACAGTAGCACCAGCAATACGGAAAGAGAGATACTTTATAAATTTCTCTTTGACCTTAAGAAGGATTCTAATGATATCAAGCAGCTGTTGTTTGAACTGATACAGCAACAGCAGGGCTCCGGCACAGGCATGAAAGGCTCGGGCCCGGTGCAGGAAGGATTTAGTTTACCGGTAGGAAAGAGCTATCCCAGCAACAATGCTACTCCGGAGCCACCGACCTATGTCAACTACCCTCCGAGCAGCGATACTCCGGTAATCATCAACAATCAGAACGATATCTTTGAACACGAAGAGGTAGAAGAGTCATTATCGCTTGTTGACAGAGAGCGCGAGTTTATCATCAAAGCTTTGCAAAAGCATAAAGGCAAACGTAAGGATGCAGCTCATGAACTGGGCATTTCTGAAAGAACTTTATACCGCAAAATAAGAGAATACAATATTGAGGAGTAAGGACATTCCCCGATTCTCCAAACTATTAAACTTCCCACAACTCCATTGAGAGACTGTTGGGAAGTTTTTTTATCCCAGATTACGGATTAGGAATTTAAAAGAAAATTATTATGGCAAACAATCCACAAAATAGCTCAAAAAGCATAATAAATTATGGTTTTTGAGCTATTGAAGTGGATTAGAAGCAAGAATAATTTTATATAAAGAGTCTAATGCGTAATCTGGGTTTATTGTGCTACTCGAAGAAGTCAGCTGGTTCGCCACCGGATGGGCGGTAAGCGCATGATGAAGCTCAAGGAGGAAACTGAAACACATCAAGAGCTTTTGTTGCAAGTGTTGCTATGGCGGGTAAGTTGTGTGAAAGGATTGCTCCCCTCTTGTCATAAGCAGCTTATTTCTATTAAAAAGAAAAGCTTCTAACACATCACGTATTAGAAGCTTTATTTAAGGCCATTTACCGACAAATATGATTAGAAACTAATTTTTGGAGCTCTTTGTGCTTCAGCATCGGCTGTAAATTCTGCCTGTTTTTGGAAGCCCATTGCTGACGCAAACAGATTGAGTGGGAACTCGCCCAGCACCTTATTGTAATCACGCACAGACTCATTGTATTTGCCTCTAGCCACGGCTATTCTATTTTCGGTGCCTGCCACCTCGTGTTGCAGGGCCAGAAAGTTTTGATTGGCTTTCAAGTCAGGATATTGCTCCTGTACCACCATCAAACGACCCAGGGCCTGAGACAACTCACCTTGAGCAGCCTGAAACTCAGCAAGCTTTTCAGGTGTAAGATTTTCAGGGTCGATAGTCATTTGAGATGCCTTGGCTCTGGCATTGATTACCGCTTCCAGAGTGCTACGCTCATGCTCAGCCGCCCCCTTTACAGTAGCCACAAGATTATCGATAAGGTCGTATCTGCGTTGATACTGATTTTGCACCTCGGCCCATTTGGCTTTAACCTCCACTTGCAGGCCGTTCATTAAGTTTTGTTTGCTCTTATAGTAATTGCAACCACCTATAAGAACGATGGCTATAATTGCCAGAAATACTAATAAACCCTTTTTCATTATAAAAGTTTTTTTCTGTTTGGTGAATGCCAAAAATACAAATTTCTACATCTAAAAATGAAAATCCATTAATTTCTTGTATCTGCGCCCCAAAACATCTTATTGCGCAGTGTTTGTAAGAAATCATGTTCATCTAGTCTTATGAGCCGCAGAGGGAAACGCTCCTTTTTGATGGCGAGCTGCACTGTATTGGTAATAGTAGCCACACGAGAATCCAGCGTACATAAAAACTGCTCTGTACGGCCCTCCACTTCAAAAGAAAGCACCGAACTGTCGGATACGATTATGGGTCGGATATTAAGATTATGTGGCGCCACCGGAGTGATAATAAAATTCTCCGCAGTAGGAAACACTATTGGACCGTTACAGCTGAGCGAATAACCGGTAGAACCTGTGGGTGTGGCTATAATGAGTCCGTCTGCCCAATAGGTATTTAGAAAATCACCATTGAGGAAAGTGTGAATCTTAATCATGGAAGAGGAGTCCTTTCGGTGAATGGTAAACTCATTGAGGGCACAGGGATAAGGACCAAAAAGCTCCTGGTTTGAATCCAAATGTATAAGACTACGCTCTTCAATAGAGTACGACCCCAGCTTTAGTGCTTTGATAGCACAGCGAATTTCCTCTTTGCGCACATCTGCCAGAAATCCCAGACGCCCGAGATTGACGCCCAAAGTGGGTACCAGAGAATCGTAAATATAACAGAGCGCATCCAGCATGGTGCCATCACCACCGAGGCTCAGCATCATATCGGCATTGCTATAACGAAAATCGATATGATCGGAAAAAGTGGGGAAATCGCTTTTGAGCACAATATGCTGCTTCAAGCGCTCTTTAAAATCTTTAAATATTACTACTTCAACCTCTTGCTCATCCAAAATCTGAAGCAGCATCTCAAAAAATGCTACATCCTCTTCTTCAAAAACCTTGTTATATAAAGCTAGTCTCACTAAAGATTCATTTAATGGTTTATTCACCGGATTTATGCAGATACAAATCTGACTGTCCCTGCTTATTAAAGGTGTACTCTATGCGAATACGAATATCGTATAAAGTTACTATATCTATTCCAATTCCGTAACTATACAGCAATTGATTATTTAAAAAATTGGCACCCGCCGCTTTCTGGTAAGCGTAGCCGCCATCCGCATAGGCCTTCACAAATACCGACAAGGGTACATGATGAAAATACCGGACAGGTAGGCTGAAACGATGATGCATAATGCGATATTTGAGATTGCCTCTAAGCAGTGCAAAGAGATTGCCATCCATCACATAATATTCATAGCCTCGCATTTCATCATAATCGTAACCCATATTTTTCTGGAGGATATAAGGCATATTTTTTGCCCATACTTTTCGTCCCCGGAATATCACACCGGCATAAGTATTGGTGGCCAACCTTCTATACCAGTCGGCCTGAAGATAAGCCGAGGGCATCAAGCCATAATCCTGCACCATCTGAATGCCCAGCCTCGAAATTAGACGCTGACCTACCAGAGGATAGTTCCAATTGTCCACAGCATTGTACTGCAGTTTATATTGCAGACCAAACATACTCAGGCTTCTTCTGCCCTTACCCAAATAATCGCTGTTATACAAAAGCGCCACGCTATCATGGATGCCAATATTGCTCCAAGACAATGTCATAAAGTGCGTAGTATTAAAGGCCGGCCTGTACGAATACCAAACACTCGCCTCCATCTGCCGCAAAGCATAGGCTTGCTCAAAGCGCTTGAAGCGCAATTTATTACCAATGGTGGTATAGGCAAGTTCTTTGTTTTGCAGTACGGATATCGCCGCGCCAATACCTTGACGTTGCTGCTTGTCTAAAAAGGGTACATCATAACTAATGGCCAGCTTGGGCGTGTAGCCATGCTGCACTTCCACCCCTATTGTTTCGCGCCGGCCGCGCATATTCTGATGCAGCAATGCTAAACCAATATTTAATCTGTCCAGCTTATGATTTTGTTCTGCCCACCATACATTAAAATTTCGGTCCGCAAATTCAAGATTAGGTTTGGGCATCACCGGAAAACGCTCTTCCATATTGAATACCACAGTATTGCGCCCATCCACATTAAAGGTATCTACGCTCACAAAATTATACAAGGCCGTATTCTGAAGGCGCTGCCGGGCCAGCTCCAACAATTGCGGCAACTCGACCTCAGACACGCATTCATTACGCTTAAACCCCAGCTCCCGCAGCAAAAATTGCTCCTTGGTACGCACATTCCCACCAAAGGAGACACTATCAATACAATACCATTGGTCTGCAAATACTTGCACTGAACTCAAAATACAGACCACCCAACAGATAAAAAAAACACTCCGCACGGCGGCAAAGATAGCAATTTGTTAACCGCTCAAATCATAAAATACTACAAATCAATATGCAAAAAAACGGACAAGCATCTTTTCATTTATTGCTCTCCGCTCTTAATCTGCTCATGCTTATCTTTGCCTGCAATCACCGGTTCCATAATACGCCATTTTGTCAACACTTTGAATATGGCAGCGAATTTGAAGGGATAAGTACAAGAGTCAAGCAAAAATATATTAAGAATATGGATACACAAGAGAATATGCCGAATCAAGAGCAAGAACAGCCTATAGAGGAGCAAAGCAACACAGAGCAAGCGCAAAACGAGGCTACAGAGCAGAATGAAGAAATGTCAGCATTAGACAAAGTAAAAGGCGAATTGGCAGAAACCAAAGACAAGCTTTTGCGCCATATGGCAGAGTTTGACAACTTTAGAAAACGCACCGCCAGAGAGCGCATTGAGCTGGTACAAACCGCTAGTAAAGACCTTATGGTAGAGCTGTTGGAAATTCTGGACGATATGGACAGAGCTACCGAGCAAATGGAAAAAACCGAAAACCTTACTCAGGTTAAAAGCGGCACTATTCTGGTTTTTAATAAATTAAGAAGAATCCTGGAGCAAAAAGGCCTCAAAGCAATGGAAACCAAAAACATGGATTTTGATGTGGAATACCATGAAGCCATTTCCGAAGTGCCGGCCCCAAGCCCCGACATGCAAGGCAAAGTAATAGATGAGCTGCAAAAAGGCTATTTCTTAAACGATAAAATTATTCGCCATGCCAAAGTTGTGGTAGGCAAATAAGCAACAACAAAAGTATATCAATGAGCAAAAGAGACTACTATGAAGTGCTGGGTGTAAGTAGAGGTGCCTCTGCAGAGGAAATCAAAAAAGCTTACCGAAAGCTAGCGTTAAAATACCATCCGGACCGCAATCCCGGAGATGCGTCGGCCGAAGAAAAATTTAAAGAAGCTGCCGAAGCATACGATGTACTGAGCAACGACGAAAAACGCGCCCGCTACGACCGCTTCGGTCATGCAGGCATGGGCGGCGCTGCAAGCGGTGGCGGTGGCGGATTTGGCGGCGGCATGAACATGGAGGATATCTTTAGTCACTTCGGCGACATTTTCGGCGGTCGTGGTGGTGGCGGCTTTAGCGACTTCTTCGGGGGCGGCGGCCGCAGCCAAAGCAATAGAGGCTCCAACCTTAGAATAAAATTAAAACTCAACTATGCCGAAATCGCCAATGGCGTTACCAAAAAAATCAAGGTAAAAAAATACGTTGGCTGTACCACTTGCGGACAAAGCGGCGCCAAAGACAGCAATTCGGTGCGAACTTGTCAAACCTGTGGCGGTAGCGGCCAGGTACGCAGGGTTACCAATACCTTTATGGGGCAAATGCAGACCGTGTCGCCATGTCATACCTGTGAAGGTCAAGGCTCTACCATTTCTAGCAAATGTACTGCTTGTAAAGGTGAGGGCCGCGTCTATGGCGAGGAAACCATAACTATAGACGTACCCGCAGGAGTGCAAGACGGTATGCAACTCAGCATGAGCGGCCGCGGTAATATAGGCATTCGTGGCGGTGCTCCCGGCGACCTCATCATCCTGATAGAGGAAGAAAAACATGCAGAACTCACCAGAGATGGAAACGATGTGCAATATGTGCTATCGCTCTCCTTCCCTGATGCGGTCTTTGGCACCCAGGTAGAAGTGCCTACCATCGACGGCCGTGCCAAAATAAAAATACCGGCCGGTACCCAAAGCGGTAAAATCTTCCGCCTCAGAGGCAAGGGCTTCCCGGATATCAACGGCTATAGCCGTGGCGACCAGTTGGTGCTCGTGAAAATCTGGACCCCAATCAACCTTACCGATGAGGAGCGCGCTGCAATCGAAGTGCTGCGCAACTCCCGCTCCAAAAACATGGAACCCGGAGAGGAGGCCAAAAAGGAAAAAAGTTTTTTCGATAAAATAAGCGACTTTTTCAACTAGC
>DATGQB010000083.1:0-4667 GCA_035304405.1 Edaphocola sp. | reverse complement strand
TCTTTATATAAAATTATTCTTGCTTCTAATCCACTTCAATAGCTCAAAAACCATAATTTATTATGCTTTTTTCACTATTTTGTGGATTATTTGCCATAATAATTTTCTTTTAAATTCCTAATGCGTAATCTGGGTTTAACTGTAAAGCATCCTCTGCCCTGCCCAGAATGTCGCCATTGCTGCAATCGCTCGGCTCCTTCTTTCGCTATTTATGCAAGGATTTTGAATCTCAGGGTAGCAATTTCAAAGCCGGCGGCCATTCCATAAAGCTCATTCTGCTTTTTTAAAAAAGGTCGCATTCCTATAAAATGCGACCTTTCCAATATAAAAATTTCTGAAATTAGAACTGAAGGCCAAAGTTAAAAGTCCAGTTGCGTGTATGGCGCAGGCTGGTTATACCCGGATTATTCTTTTTATACAATACATTATGGGCCCCATGACCATAAGTGGTACGCAGGTACAAACCATTCCCAAACATATACCCCAGCGACATCATTCCTCCATAGTCAATGCGGTCAAAGGCTTGAGAAAGTCCTTTGTGTCCTACCACGCGCCCCCCGTTATAGGTAAATACACCATCAACTAAGTAACCAAAATACGGACCAATGTCGAAAAACACGTTGGCCTGCCGCCGGCCCTGCCATAGTTTAAAGCTCACATCCTGATGCATACGGATGTATTTCAGCAAAAAGTATTCTCTGTAAAAACCGTTTTGAAACAGGTTTGTACCGCCCACAAAGTATTGTAGGCCGGGGCGCCAGCTCGACGTTTTGCCCCAGGGAATGTTAAAATACGCTCCCACATTCATTTTAGTGAGAGGCGTGCCTCTAAATTTATATGTAGTGTGGCGCACAGGATAAACAATGCGCATATTAGAGCTACTGACCCCGGTTTCCAGCTGAATCTTGGTAGGTCGGGTATCAGACTGTGCAGTAGCACTGATACTCAATAGGTTTAGACCTAAAGTCAGGGCTAATATATATATTTTTATCATAATCGAGCTATTTGAGGGTCGGCAAAAATATTGAAAATATTTTAGCTGGAAAATGAGTGCTATATCATTTGCTATTCTGGAGCAAAATAGCTGTTTACTTGAGTTCAGTTCTGGGCGTGTCCCGCCGCCTTCACTTTCAAACGTTTGTGCACTCAAGGGCCAGGAAATCAAAATAAAGCCTACAACCTTATTCGGGGCGGCGGGCCGGGCTATTCATTTCAAGCGAGCAAGTGTACTCACGCGGCAAGGTCTGCTGCCCGCCCCTGCTCGCTTTCCATTGCTATCCCTCACGCGAATCTTAAGGCAATTAGTAGGATAACGCTCTGCCCTCTGGCGAAACTGCAATGTGAAAGTTCTATTTTTTGCTTGCCATTTGCCCTCTGATGCGGCTCAGCGTCTCTTGCGATATACCTAAAAAGGTGGCAATGTCGCCCAGTGGGGCTCTGGCTACTATCTCTGGGTCGTGCGTCATTAATAGCTGATACCTCTTTTCTGCCGACTGAAACAACATGGAGTACATCTTTGCAGAAAGGTCGCCCAAGAGTTCGTATGTGAGTATGCGACCGAAGCGCTCAAATAGATGGTATTGGTCGAATAGTTTTTCTATCTCTTCAACCGTTATGGTGTACACTATAGAGTCTTCCAGAAATTCAAGATTAAGCAAGCTGGGCTTCTTCTGAAAGAAGCTGTCATTGGCAGTGATAAAATCTCCTTCTTTGCTAAACCATCCGGTAATTTCCTTGCCATCTCTGGAGTAGTATAGGCGTGCCAATCCTTTTTCTATAAAATAGAGCTTCTTGTAGATATTGCCACTACGCTCTACCACTACCTTTTTTTTAAACTGCTCTTCCTTAAATCGGCTTAGGATATCCTCCAAAGCTTGTTCGTCTATAGCACATAAGGCCAGTAGTGATGCTCGTAAGTTAGTCATACTCAGTTTACTTTCTTGGTGTATGGATATCAGGCTCAAAACCTGAATTTTAGAACACAAGTATAGGATTATCTGCGCAAATAATTAAGCTTAAATGAGGTATTAGTGTAAAATATCTACAATCAGTCTAAGAATGAAATAAAGCATCTGTAGAATTGATTTATGTCAAAAAAAATGCGCTGTAATTCAATTTTGATGTAGGTCAAAAATTTACTCGAAAATTAAATCTTAATTGCAGAAACAAATTAATCAAGAAAGTTAAACTTCAAGCAGGAGGAGCAATGAAAAGAATAATAAATAAAGTAGCCATCTTAGGTTCAGGAATCATGGGCAGCCGGATTGCCTGTCACTTTGCTAATATTGGCGTGCAAGTCTTACTGTTAGATATCGTGCCCAGGCAACTTACGGAAGCTGAAGAAAAGAAAGGATTAAGCCTGGATGACATAGCAGTTAGAAACAGAATAGTTAACGAAGCTTTGCAAGTTGCATTAAAATCCAATCCTTCTCCTATATACAAAAAGTCCTTTGCAAGCCGCATTACTACCGGAAACTTCGAAGATAACATGAAGGACATCGCTCAGTGCGATTGGGTGATGGAAGTAGTAGTAGAAAACCTCAAAATCAAGCAAACAGTGTTTGAGCAAGTAGAGCAGTACCGCAAGCCCGGCACGCTTATTACCACCAATACTTCTGGTATTCCTATTCACTTACTTACAGAGGGAAGAAGCGATGATTTTAAAAAGCATTTCTGCGGCACGCACTTTTTCAATCCTCCACGATATTTAAGATTATTAGAAATTATCGCTTCACCGGATACAGGCAAGGATGTTATAGACTTTTTGGTTGACTATGGGCAGAAAAATCTAGGTAAAAAGGTGGTGTTATGTAAAGATACGCCTGCTTTTATCGCCAATAGAGTAGGGGTCTTTGGTATCATGGATATTGCTCGTCTGGTAGATAAGATGAAGCTGAGCGTAGAAGAGGTGGATAAATTTACCGGTCCGGTAATAGGCCACCCAAAATCTGCTACCTTCCGCACCAGCGATTTGGTAGGCTTAGATACGTTGATACACGTGGTTTCAGATTTGTATCAAAACTGTCCTAATGATGAGGCTAAAGATTTGTTTAAGCCGCCTCATTTTATACAAAAACTGTATGATAATAAATGGCTGGGAGATAAAACCGGTCAGGGTTTTTACAAGAAAGTGAAAAATGAAAAAGGCAAGTCCGAAATCCTGGCACTTGACTTGGAAACCCTTGAATATAGACCCACACAGAAGGTTAAGTCAGCAACTTTAGAAAGCGCCAAGTCTATTACAGAACTAAGACCCAGACTCAAAGTGCTGGTAAAAGGCAATGATAAAGCGGGTGCTTTTTATCGGGCATCATTCTCCGCGTTGTTTGCCTATGTCTCTAATCGCATTCCTGAAATAGCCAACGATTTATACCAGATAGATGATGCTATCGAAGCAGGCTTTGGTTGGGAAATCGGACCATTCAAAAAATGGGATGCGATTGGCGTGCAGGAAGGCGTAGCTATGATGAAAGCAGAAGGGAAAACACCTGCTGCGTGGGTAGAAGAAATGCTGGCTTCAGGATGCACTTCTTTTTATAAAATGGAGAAGGGTAAGCAATTGTATTATGATATCAAAGCCAAAGCCTACAAAGTCATTCCGGGCACAGAGGACTTGATTAGCCTTGATGCGCTGAGAGAAGAGCATACTATTTTCAAAAATGCTGGCTTATCCGTAATAGACATTGGTGACGGTATTTTGAATGTAGAGTTTCATAGCAAGATGAATGCCATAGGTGGCGATATTCTTACCGGGCTCAATAAGGCAATAGACATCGCTGAGGCCGGCTACAGAGGTATCGTCATCAGCAATAATGGAGCTAATTTCTCCGCAGGAGCTAATGTAGGCATGATATTTATGATGGCCGTAGAGCAGGACTATGATGAGCTGGACTTTACGGTGCGTATGTTCCAGAAGACTACCATGCGATTAAGATATTCATCCATTCCTGTAGTGGTGGCTCCACACAACATGACCTTAGGAGGTGGTTGTGAAATATGCTTGCACGCCGATAAGGTAGTGGCCCATGCAGAGAGTTATATTGGTCTGGTAGAGTTTGGCGTAGGCCTTATTCCAGGAGGTGGCGGTACCAAAGAGTTTGCTCTGCGTATCTCCGATGCTCACCGTCAGGATGATATCGATTTGAATGTGTTTAGAGAGAAGTTTCTGACTATTGGGCAGGCGAAAGTCTCCACTTCGGCTCATGAAGCTTTTGATTTGGGCTATTTACGCCCGGGTATAGACGAAATTGTGGTATCCAGAGAACGACTGCTTACAGAAGCCAAAGCTGCCTGTCTACGCTTGGCTGATGCTGGTTATCAACAACCGATTCCGAGAAAGGATATTCGTGTATTAGGACAGCAGGCGCTGGGTATCGTATATGTGGGTGCCAACTCCATGAAGTCGGGAAATTATATCAGCGAGCATGACCAGAAAATTTCGGAAAAGCTCGGCTTTGTATTGGCCGGTGGCGATTTGTCTGCACCTACAGAAGTCAGCGAAGACTATCTCTTAGACCTAGAAAGGAGAGCTTTTGTGGAGTTATGTGCGGAGCGCAAAACTCTGGAGCGTATTCAAAGTATTCTGAATGGAGGTAAAATACTTCGTAACTAAAATCATCCCTTCTCTAAACATTAAACAGCAATTAAAATGAACGCATATATAGTAG
>DATGQB010000082.1:0-22324 GCA_035304405.1 Edaphocola sp. | reverse complement strand
CTTTTATTTTATAGCATGGAGCACCTAAATAGGAGTAAATCGCCTGCAGCCGCGTGAGGGATAGTAGCGGATACCCCGCAGCGAGGCACGAGCGAGGAGTAGGAGCGATTAGCCCGGCCCGCCGCTCCTAAATTGTTCCCTCTGATATTATCATGTACAGGCCTGAGCCGCACCCGTAGGCCATTAACCCAGATTAAGGAGTACAGCGGCGGGTCACGCCCAAATACAAAAAAGGGATATATTGATAAAAATCGCTATATCCCTAGAATATTTGTATTGAAACCTGTATTACTAAATCCAGGAAAGCAACATCTCCGGCGCTATACCCCAAAGAATGATGCCTAATACTACGGCCGCCATCATGATTTTTTCGAGCAAGCCTACTGATGAGGTAATCTCGGGGCTGCCTTTTTTGAAATACATGGCGATAATAACTTTGAAATAATAATATATGCTTACGGCAGCCATTACCAAAGCAAAGATTACCAGCCAGAAAGTGCCGTCTTGCTTAATGGCCGAAGCCAACACATACCACTTGGCAAAGAAACCTGCAGTGAGCGGAATACCAGCCAGCGACATTAGGCTCACAGCGGCTACAAAGGCCATAAAAGGCTCTTTTTTGGCCAAACCATTGAAGCCGTCGTAGGTATAGTCTTTGAGCTTGATAAGCACAGAGAAGATGCCCAAAGTGGCCAAAGTATAGGCAACAGCATAAATCACCATACCTTTCATAGCCATAATATCTGCACCAATGACCACAAAGAGCATAAAGCCCGCCTGAGCAATAGATGAGTAGGCCAGCATTCTCTTAACACTCTGCTGATACACAGCGGTAATATTGCCCACTAGTAGCGTAATGGCGGTAATAATACCCAAAACCATCACTTTCCATGAAGCATCCATAGTGCTAAAGCCCTCCATAAACAGGCGCATCAGCCCTAAAAACAGCGATACTTTGACGATGGAGGCCATGAATGCCGTGAATGGTGTGGGGGAGCCATCATACACATCTGGTGTCCAGAAGTGCATAGGGGCGGCACTAACTTTGAAGCCTGTAGCTACCAGGGTAAACAGAATACCTAAAACTCCCATTACAGAAAGGGTACCTGTTTTATAAAAATTGAATGCACTAATCTCGAAGGTGCCCATAGCACCATAAAGCAGCACTATACCCATGAGTAAGAAGCCGGTAGAGAAGGCTCCCATGAGGAAATACTTGAGAGAAGCCTCGCTACTTTTGAGATTTCTCTTGTCCGAACCTGCCAATACGTATTGAGGTATCGACATAATCTCGATGCCCAAAAATAGGATAAGCAAATTGTTATAAGAGGATACCAGAAAAATCCCACAAAGAATGAAAAAATGCAGGGCGTAGTACTCACCTACATGCTTGCCTACCTCCTCAATATGTCTGCGGAAAATGAGCGTGTAGACCAAAACGGCACTGCTCATGAGCACATTGAACCATAAAGCATAATTATCAACCCTTAGCATTCTATCAAACATATAAGGGTCTGCTTCAGCCAGACGCATGGTCTGAGAGTAATCAACCAGCTCCCATACATTTAGTCCTACAAGCACCAATAACAGGATTGCAGCAAAGTTGCTTATAAGCTTCTTGTCTTTAGCATACAATGCGGCGAACATCATCAAAATGGCAAATACTGCGGTTGCTATTAATGGTTTCATCTATGAATAAACTTTTCGTTGCACTTTAGGGTGCGCAATTTGTAATGTTTTTATTTCTGTTTCAACTTCAATTGTAAAGTACCGGCTAGCGCTATCTACGCTTTCTTATCTGCATTAAGCAATCAGGTTCAGTACCAGATTTGGGTAAACACCCAACACAATGATGACAATTATAATAAGGTAAAGGCTCAGCTGCTCGTTTACACTTAAATCTGCAAAGGTTTTGTCGTTCTTTTTGCCATAAGCTACAGCTTGTACCATATTGAGCATATAGATAGCGCCCAAGATAATACCAAGGCCGGCAATAACCATATACCAGATTTTGCATTCATAGGCAGAATTAAATATACCCATGAACAAGAGAAACTCACCAGGGAAACCACTGGTCAATGGTAAGGAAATCGAAGCGAACGTGATGATTACCAAAGCTATGGCAGCTTTAGGAGCAATGGATGCGAGTGCGCCCATATCCTGAATATTGAGCGTTTGGTATCTGCTTTCAATGACATCTACCATTATCCACAAACCAGTGATGATGATACCGTGGTTAAACATTTGCAGATATAGCCCTTCTGTAGCGAAGCTGTTCAGTGAAAATGCACCCATTATCATCAGACCTACGTGGGCTAATGAAGAAAATGCGATAAGCCTTTTAATATTTTTCTGAGCAATAGCCACCAATGAGCCATATATAATGCCTATTAATGCCAGCACCATAATAATGCCATAAATCTGAGCATCTACCTGAGGGAAGATAGGAATGAGCCATTTAATCACTGCATAAAGACCCATTTTTACCATCAGGGCACTCATTACAATCGTAACCGGAGTGGCACTCTGCTCATAGGCAGCGGCCTGCCATGTGTGCAATGGGAATATAGGCATTTTGATTCCAAAGGCAATAAAAAACAGCAAGAACAAAACAGCTTGCACAGAACCCGGCAACATGGCCGCCGTAGTAGCGATACTGCTGTAAGAGAATGAATAATCTGGAGTATTAATGTACAGGTAAATAAGACCGGCGAGCATTAACAAACTACCTAAAAAGGTATAAATAAAGAATTTAATCGAGGCCTGAATACGATTCTTACCACCCCACTGTCCTGCTAGGAAATACACAGGGATTAGGGCAAGCTCCCAAAAGAAGTAGAATAATAGAAGGTCGTTGGCCAAAAACACACCCATCAGACCAGATGCGGACAGCCCCATAAGACCAAAAAATCGATTGCTGTTGTTAATTTCTTTATTCCACTGAGAGATATATACAAAAAGAAAGACCATTGCTGTAAGCAAGGTAAGCAACAAAGTACCTGCTGTAGCTTCCAAGCTAAAACGAGCCCCCAAAGAGCTGAGCCAATTGGCATCGAGCTTGAGCGCATATCCGCCGCTCGAGTTGCAAAGCGCCAAACAAGCCACTATTAGCGTGGCAATTGAGCCCGCAATGGACCATGCCTTTACCGCTTTCTGATCTTTAATCAAAAATGCTATCAGTCCTGAGAGCAGGGGCAATAGTAGTAATAAAATTAACAACATAGTTTTTAATCGATATTTCTTTTTTGTAATTCCTATTATTCGCTTGCTATGCAACAAGCTTAGCCATCAATTACTTTATTATCTAATAAGTAGCAACACCCACAATCATGTACACCCACCACTCATCCTTCACAATTAAGTCCTTAACAAATCTTCAGTGTTCGTCACTACCTCAAGCTGCGTATTTTAAAAAGTCAACTGATTCACTTAAGGATGCAGTTAAATACACCATGGTGTCAGCATGCATTTAAACAATAATCATTGCAATCCCAATTGCGAACAGTACCACCACGCCAATCACCATGGCAAATAAGTAAATGCCTACCTGCCCGCTTTGTAAGGTACGAATACGACCTGCGCTCCAGTGTACCAGCTGCCCTACACCGTTCACAGCTCCGTCAATTACTTTAGTATCCAATACATTATTTAAGAAATGAGCTAATTTGTACAAAGGTTTTACGATGACAGCATCGTAAATTTCATCCAAATACCATTTATTGGCAAGCAGTTTTGCAAATCCTTGTTCTTCTTCAGGGAACTGCTCTTTTTTAGTAGCCATTCTGGCAAGCAAAATCATCACTATAGCCAAAACAGAAGCCAAACCCATCAGCATCCATTCCGTATTTGCAGCCAGATGTGCAGGATCGAAGTTGCGTACTACCGGCGCCAAATATTCGGCTAAAAGATGATGATGAGCCAAAACATGTGGCAGTCCTATCCAACCACCAGCAACAGACAAAATAGCCAGAATAATCAATGGAACTGTCATAGCCATTGGGCTCTCATGTAAATGATGTTTCTGCTCCTCTGTACCTCTGAAATTACCGGAGAAAGTCATAAAGTAAGCACGGAACATATAAAAAGCTGTCATCATAGAGCCAATCAGCGCCAGTGCGTACATCAAAGGACTCTTCGCAAATACTGAGGCCAAAATTTCATCTTTAGAAAAGAAGCCAGAGAAACCCGGGATACCTGCAATGGCTAAGCAACCGATAAGAAAAGTAATTTTGGTAACAGGCATCACCTTGCCCAGGCCTCCCATTCTCCGCATATCTTGCTCGCCGCTCATGGCATGAATAACTGAGCCTGAGCCGAGGAATAATAAAGCTTTGAAGAAGGCATGTGTCATCACATGAAATAAGCCACCGATATAAGAGCCCACACCTAAAGCAAGGAACATATAACCTAACTGACTTACTGTAGAATAAGCTAGCACCTTTTTAATATCATTTTGCTTCAATGCTATTGAAGCAGAAAGGAGCAAGGTAGCCAGACCAATGATTGCTATAAAGTTTTGTACAGCAGGAGCCAAATTATAGAGTGCGGAGCTGCGTGCAATCATATAAATACCTGCGGTAACCATGGTAGCTGCATGGATGAGCGCAGATACAGGAGTAGGACCGGCCATGGCGTCTGGAAGCCAGGTATAAAGTGGAATCTGAGCAGACTTACCCATGGCGCCTATGAAAAAGCACAGGGCAATACCACAAACGAGAGCATCACTAATGACCGCTCCGTTCGCAGTGCTCGCACCGATACCGGGCGCTAGCTGAGGAAATAATTCAGTATAAGAAAGTGTACCAAAATTCAAAGCCACCAACATCATACCCACCAGGAAGCCCAAGTCACCTATACGGTTCATAATGAAAGCCTTCTTAGATGCATTGGTATAATCTTTGTTTTTGAACCAGAAGCCAATGAGCAAGTATGAAGCCAGACCTACACCTTCCCAACCGATAAACATAATTACATAGTTGGCACCCAGTACCAATAGTAACATACTGAACACAAATAAGTTGAGGTATGCGAAGTACTTGGCATAACCTTCATCATCGTGCATATAAGCGGTAGAATATACGTGGATGAGAAATCCTATTCCTGTAATGATTAAAAGAAACATTGCGGAAAGCTCATCTACGAGGAAGGCAAAAGGAATATTAAAATTGCCTACAGCAATAAAGTCGAAAATCTGTACCACACCTTGCTCCGGCACCGTACCGTTCTTCACTTCAAAAAATACGCCCAATGCCACAGCAAAGGCGGCCAAAATAGTACCACTACCGATTATACCCGCCAAACTTTTGGGCATTGACTTATAAAATAAGCCATTGATTAGGAAGCCGATAAGCGGAAACAATGGTATTAAGTAAACTAATTGTGTCATAAATTGTTAACTATTTTGAATGTTGGAGCACCAACCGCTTCCGCGGCGGTATGATTTACCCTAATTTTTTAGTCTGTTCAATACATTAATATCCACAGAATTTATCTTGCGGAATACCATTACGATGATAGCCAGCCCGATAGCCACTTCTGCCGCAGCGACCACCATACTAAAGAATACAAAAACCTGAGCGCCGGCATCTCCGTTCACTTTTGAGAACGCTACCAGCAATAAATTCACGGCATTGAGCATAAGCTCAATACACATAAAAATGATAATCGCATTGCGACGCATCAGCACGCCCATTACCCCAATGGCAAAAAGCGTAAAACTTAAAAACAAATAATATTCTATCGGCACTTTTTAAAATTTTCAGGGTTAACATATTTTAATCACCTACTGCTGCAGCACTATCAACACTTAGCTGCTTAATGCTTGCCATTCTCTACAGCCGATTCTGGAGCTTTATCCATATCCTTACGTGCCAGTACCATTGTACCCACCATGGCAGCTAGGAAAAGCACAGAGCTCAGCTCGAAAGGCAATACATATTCAGAATACAGTTTTTGTCCTAATACTTCGATTAGCCCTATATCTCCCACTTCAGTAACAGGTACATCTGTGAGTTCTGCACTGCGCAAAGCAGCTAGGATAAGCAAGAGCAATGAACCCGAAGATATGAGCGCGGCAAAATGAACCAATCGGCTTTTCTGCGGCTCTGTATCCGTGTTCAGATTCATGAGCATGATAACGAAAAGGAAAAGCACCATAATAGCTCCCGCATATACAATAATATTTACCACAGCCAGAAACTGAGCATTCATAAGAATGTAGTGTCCGCTAATAGCAAAGAAGGTAGCTATCAAGCACAGTACACTATTCACCGGATTGCGGCTGAGCACCACAAATATGGCAGCCACAATGGCCCAGAGGCTTAAAAACCAAAACAATACTTCGTGTAACGTCATTTTCTTATTGTTCTTTACGTAATTTGAGTCTTTTTGCTTTCACCTGTTCGTCGGTAAGGAGCATATCTTCCTTCTTAAACACAAAGTAATCCCTTTTGTAATTGGCCGGCATTACTGTTTCGGAAAGATAAATGGCATCCTTAGGGCAGGCCTCTTCACAGTTGCCACAGAAAATACAGCGCAACATATTGATTTCGTATTTTGCTGCATATTTCTCTTCCCTATACAAATGCTCTTCACCAGGCAAGCGCTCAGCAGCCTCCATTGTAATCGCCTCAGCCGGACAGGCCAAAGCACACAAGCCACAGGCTGTGCATTTTTCTCTTCCTTCTTCGTCCCTATTGAGCACGTGTAAGCCACGAAAAACAGGCGCAAATGTACGCTGTTGTTCCGGGTAACTAATCGTTGCCTTTTTCTTAAACATGTGTCCCAAAGTAATCTTTAGACCTTTGAGGATTCCGGGGATATAAATCCGCTCAGAAAACGTCATGGGGCTTCGATCCACGGCCACACTTCTATCTGTTAGCTTCATTTTCTTTCTTCAATTAATATGCTTAAAAGCGTAATATTCAAAAAATATCCGACTGCCTCGATACGGCATCTTTGACTCCGAGGGCAGTCGCTATTAATTTAGCACATACAATACCACCGCACCTGTTATAAGCATGTTGGCCAATGCCAGAGGTATAAGTCCCAACCAGCCCAGACGCGTTATCTGATCGAATCTGAAACGAGGCAAGGTCCATCTCACAAACATGAAAAACAGAATGAATCCCACCACTTTAGCCATTAACACCAGCACACAAATCAGCGAGAACACGCCTGAAGGCACAGCTTGCGCCACCTGATCCATCCATGGGAAATTGTACCCTCCGAAGAACAAGGTAGACAAAATTGCAGAAGATACAAACATATTGATATATTCTGCAAACAGGAACATACCCATCTTCATGGAAGAATATTCCAGCAAGAAACCGGTGTTCAATTCACTCTCACTCTCTGCCATATCAAAGGGAGCACGGTTAAGCTCGGCAAATGTACAGGTCAGGAATATGATAAAGCCCAGAGGCTGCTTAAAAACATTCCATGTAAAGTAGCCATCGGCCCAGAAGCCATGCTGCTGTGCAGTAATTTCACGCAGGCTCATAGTACCGGTAAGCATCACCACTGCAATAAGGCTTAGGCCCAGAGCCAACTCATAAGAGATAGCTTGCGAAGCCGCACGAATAGAGCTGAGCAGTGAGAATTTATTGTTGGAAGCCCATCCTCCCAACATGATACCATATAAACCCACACTTACTACACCAAAGAAATATAAGATACCGATATTAATATCCGCAACCTGCAGTGATACCGTGCGTGAACCATCGGCTGTATTGATTGTAAAATCGGGTCCCCAAGGGATTATAGCACTAGTGAGTAAGGATGTGAAGATAAAAAGTGCCGGCGCCAGCATGAATAACCATTTGGTAGAGTTATTGGGCACAATTTCTTCTTTAAAAAACAGTTTACCCCCATCTGCTAAGGGTTGCAGCAATCCGAATGGCCCTGCTCTATTCGGACCCACACGGTCTTGCATCACTGCCGCCACCTTACGTTCGGCCCATGTAGAGTAGGCAGCTATCCCCATGGATGCCAGTATGATGATTAATATCAGCACTATTTTTTCAATCAGCAGAAAAGTATCTATCGTCATTATAGTAGATTGATTTGAGCTTTTGCTTATGCTTTCGGTTTGTTTTTAAAGTCGTCGGAATGAGCCGGGCCATCTATGGCACTGAGCTTACGACCTGGCTTGTTCACATCACTTACCTTATGGATATCCAGCGTATATCTGGGTTCTTTGCCTATTACTTTGTCTATAAGCTTAGTAGCCTTGCCTGCACTACCTATGTATCCGGCATAATGGCCCTGAGCAATAACGGAATGTCGATTGATAATGCTTGGACCTTCAATTACCCAATCACTGGTATTTTTCTTCTCAAAACGGCATTCGTTACATATCCATCCGGTCTCACCATTGCTGGCTGTGGCCACCTCACCCCACTCGTCCTTGCGCGCGGTAACCCTGAATACCTCATCACCCCTCATCCATAAGCGCACTTCTCCGCAGCATTTAGGATTAGAACAATTACGATGTGCATCCACAGGTTTGGTAAACCAAACCCTGTTTTTAAAGCGGAAAGTCTTATCAGTAAGTGCGCCTACCGGACATACATCTATCACATTGCCAATAAAATCATTGGTGAGCGCCTTGCTGATGCAGGTAGAGATACGGGCATGGTCACCACGGTCCAATACACCATGCTCTCTCTGACCGGTGAGTTGCTCAGCCGCAAATACACAACGGTAGCATAGAATACAGCGATTCATATGCAATTGGATATATGGGCCTAAATCTTCTGGCGGGAATGTGCGTCGTTCGAATTCAGTGCGCGTCATTTGCTTACCATGTTCATAGCCAAGGTCCTGCAAATGACATTCGCCGGCCTGGTCACACACCGGACAATCCAGAGGGTGATTAAGCAGTAAAAACTCCGTAACCCCGGCTCTCGCATCAGCCACCCGTTCAGAAGTCATCGATTTCACCTCCATGCCATCCATAACACCGGTTCTGCAGCTTGCAACGAGTTTGGGCATGGGCCTTGGATCCTTTTCAGAGCCTTTGCTTACCTCTACCAAACAAGTACGGCATTTACCACCACTACCTTTCAGCTTGCTGTAATAGCACATCGTAATAGGGGCAACATCGCCACCTACCATACGGGCAGCCTCCAGTATGGTGGTACCATTTGGCACCTCCACCGTGATGTTATCTATAGTTACTTTTATTTTAGGTACTTCAGACATTTTTATTGTATTTTCTAAATTTCTCAAACCTGCTCAGCGTTTCCGAGATTAGGCGTAAGGAAATCTCAAATTCTTTTTATTACTCCAGCATCCCTATTTTCCAAAACAGCAATTAAGAATGCTCTGGAGTCTTCATACTTCACCATGCACTTCAGCCATACATTTTAAATAGCCTTGAGCAATTCCGGTGCTGGCTTCTGCTCTTGCACTATTGCGCTAAATCCAGTTTGCAGGCATTCGCTCGACACCGTGCTTTTCTATCTTTCAAACAACCCAATAATTGCTCACACTGGCGTTTAATGCATCCCGGTACTTATGATGGCTGAATATGTGTTATCTGGTATCAGAACATCTACTAAAATTCATCGCTAGGTCCCGAGCCATATTCTATCCTCTTGCAGCCGAATATTGATGAAGCTCGTTGTAAGCGCCAAGTTATCCCGCCACAACCGGTAGCGGATCGGCATAATGCGCCAATCCATAGTTTCTGCTTTGCGCTTCCTCAGGATGTTTCACATGCCATTCAAATTCATCTCTGAAATGTCTGATGGCCGAGGCCACAGGCCAGGCGGCAGCATCTCCCAGTGGACAAATCGTATTCCCTTCTATTCTTCTTTGGATATCCCAAAGCAAATCGATGTCTTCCATTTTGCCTTTTCCGTACTCGATATTCTTCAGAATCTTATACATCCAGCCTGTGCCTTCTCTACAAGGAGAACATTGTCCACAACTTTCATGATTATAGAATCTGGCTAAGGTCATGGTATGTCTTACCACACATTGGTCCTCATCCAATACTATAAATCCACCCGAGCCTAACATTGTTCCCGTCTGAAAACCGCCATCGGCAAGACTTTCATAGTTCATCAAGCGGGTTTCACCCTTTGCCGTCTTCAGCAACAAATTTGCCGGAACGATAGGTACGGAAGAGCCTCCAGGGATACAAGCCTTCAGGCGCTTTCCGTTGGTGATACCACCGCAGTATTCATCGCTATATATAAATTCTTCAACTGATAAATCGAAACCAATTTCATACACACCGGGTTTGCGAATATTCCCGCATGCAGAAATCAATTTTGTTCCTTTACTATTACCTACTCCGATATTGCCATAAGCCTCGCCACCCATGGCAATAATTGGAGAAACAGTAGCAATAGTTTCTACATTATTTACCACAGTCGGGCGCATCCACAGGCCTTGCACCGCAGGGAATGGCGGCTTGATACGAGGATTGCCTCGCTTACCCTCCAGCGATTCTATCAAGGCTGTTTCTTCACCACAGATATAAGCGCCACCTCCTCTTTGTACATATATTTCACAGTCGAAGCCAGAACCTTTGATATTCTTGCCCAACCATCCATTAGCTTTAGCCTCGGCTATTGCTTCTTCCAAAATATCGGGTATCCAGGCATACTCACCTCTGATGTAGATATAAGACACATTAGAACCCAATGCATAGCTAGAAATTATCATTCCCTCGATGAATAAGTGAGGGAGGTACTCCATCAGGTAACGGTCTTTGAAGGTTCCGGGCTCTGACTCATCGGCATTACATACCAAGTGACGAGGAACGCCCTCTGGCTTGGCCAGAAAGCTCCATTTTAAACCCGTTGGGAAACCCGCCCCTCCACGACCGCGGAGTCCGCTTTTCTTTACTTCCTCAACAATCTCGTCCGGAGACATTTTGAGGGCCTTGGCCACACTTTGGTATCCGCCGTGTTTCACCCAGGTATCATAATACCGTATGCCTTCAATATGTGCTTTATCTAATAATAATTTCATTGCTATTGTTCAATAATCGAGTACAAATTTCAGATGAAGACCAGCTAAGCATCTGTTTTTGTCTATTTTCATTTTTGCATTAAAGCAAAACTTCTATACCAACTCTATTACTTCAGTATAATAAATTGGAAGCGCTTCATTAATGTCGCTCAAAAATATATTGATTTTCACCCTGAGCCTTTAGCGGCTGCCCTTTATCATCCAGCTGAATGAGTTTGGCCCCTTCAATCCTGTATTGTCTTATTTCGCCCGCTTTATCGGTTAGCTCAAGAATATTGTTACGCATGACAAAGCTTCCACTATCTACCAAAGGCATAGTGAAAACTGAATCATTTTCCGGTTTAGTAGTAATGGCGTAGGTATTGTCTTCTTTAAGGATAATACTGGTAACCATCGCATCACAGGTCTCACAGGGTAGCCTGCCTACATAGGTACCTACAAGCGCTTCCTGATTTAAGGATTCTGCTGTAGACAATGTAGATTGCCCCTCGCCCGAATAAGCAACGCTATTGTCAGCTGCCGACTCTTCACTATCACTACCGCAAGCGGAGAGCAAGCACACAAAGCCAATAGCAGTAATAAACCTTTTCATTTTAATATAACTAAATAATATCCTAAAACTACACATTATTGTGCAGTAGCACGTAACTCGTCGATAAGTTTATCAACCTTTTCAATAGTTAGATGCTCCTTATAAAATTTGCCCAGCAGCATCATAGGGGCATATCCGCAGGCGCCCAAACATTCTGCAGGCTTAAGGGTAAATAGGCCATCAGGGGTTGTTTCTCCCTCCTGAATACCCAGTTTGTTTTTGATATGCTCAATAATTTGGTCGCTACCGCAAAGCATACAAGGACCCGTGCGGCAGACTTCTAACACATATTTACCCACTGGTTTGAGATTAAACATGGTATAGAAAGTCGCTACCTCATACACTTCAATCGGTTTGATGTCCAGCAGCGATGCTACATAATCCATCACCGGCACATCTAACCAGCCTCCAAACTCTTCTTGCGCCAGATGCAGTATAGGAATCAGAGCACTTTTTTGCTTTCCTTCCGGATATCGTGCAATGATTTCGGACACCTTTTTTAATTTATCTTCTGAAAACTGTATCATTTTCTGTTTAAATATTCTGAACAATAATTGCTCTTCTAAGCATCCAGTTCTCCTGCGATTACATTGATAGAGCTGAGTGCTATGATGGCATCACTAAAGAGGCCTCCAGCAATAAGCTCATTAAAGGCCTGATAATAAATAAAGCAAGGCCTTCTGAAATGCAAGCGGTATGGACTGCGTCCACCATCACTTATCAGATAATATCCCAGCTCGCCATTAGCGCCTTCTACCGCATGGTAAACCTCACCCACTGGCAAATCTGTTTCACCCATTACAATTTTGAAATGGTAAATCAGCGCTTCCATCTTGGTGTACACATCCGGTTTCTCAGGAAGATAAAACTCAGGAGCATCAGCATGATAGACACTATCATCGAGCCCTTTTAGTTTTTCTAAGGCCTGATTAATGATGCTGAGGCTTTCCCACATTTCTATATTGCGCACTAGGTACCGATCATAGGTATCGCCTGTGGTGCCTACCGGAATTTTAAAATCAAACTCTTCGTAGCGGCTGTAAGGTTGTGCCACGCGCACGTCGTAGTCTACCCCTGCTGCTCGTAAATTGGGACCTGTAAAACTCCAGTTAAGTGCTCGCTCTGCGCTGATAGGGCCGCAACCAATGGTACGATCCATAAAGATTCTATTGCGCGTAAGCAAGCTTTCAAACTCCTTCAGTGCCGCGGGGAAATTCTCGACAAAGTCATGTATTTTCTTCCAGGTATCATCACTGAAGTTGCGTTCGAAGCCACCGATACGTCCCATATTGGTAGTAAGCCGGGAGCCACAAATGCTTTCATAGATATCATAAATCTTTTCTCTCCACTGGAACACATAAGTAAAGGGGGTAAGCGCACCAGTATCCACTCCGATTACAGAATTACAGATAAGGTGGTCTGCAATTCGCGCCAGCTCCATAATGATGATGCGCAGATAGGCTACACGAGCCGGAACCTCCAGGCCTACCAGTTTTTCGATGGTCATATGCCAGCCCAGATTATTAATTGGTGCCGAGCAGTAGTTGAGCCTGTCTGTGAGCGTAGTGATTTGACTATAGGGTCTTCTCTCTGCTATTTTTTCAAAGGCACGGTGTATGTACCCTACGGTCATTTCCGTTTTGAGTACCCGCTCCCCATCTATTTCCATAACATTCTGAAAAATACCGTGCGTAGCGGGATGTGTTGGCCCTACGTTAATAGTAGTAGTCTCCCGCTCGATGGAGTTTTCAGAAAGCTTAATATGTTGATGTTGCTTTTCAACCATGATTGTTGAAATTTCAATTTTTTTAGTAAAATGTATTAACGCCCAAACATTGCATCATCTTTATCCAATCGGGTAGGATCTTCCATTTGATATTGCTTGCGCATTGGGAAGTAATCCATCTCATCTACATTTAATATTCTTCTGAGGTCTGGATGACCTAAGAAATTGATACCAAAGAAGTCATAGGTTTCCCTCTCCATCCAATTGGCCCCGGAAAAAACCGAGGTCAAGGAATGCGTATCCGGCTGCTGTTCTGAAACGTATGCCTTTAGGCGCAGTCTGAAATTCTCGGTAAGATTATGCAGATGCGTAACGACGCAGAGCTCTCTGTCTTTATCCTCCGGGTAATGAATGGCAGTAATATCAGTTAGAAACTGAAAACCTAATTCATGAAATAGATAGCTGACAATTTTCAGATTTTGATTTGCTGGAATCTCGCATTCAGTCATACCACGGTTGTCGATGCAGTTAAGAGCGAGCTCCGGGAATGCTTGTTGCAGTTTTTGCTGCAAAGTGTCTATACTCATCATATTACCTGGAGATTATTGGATTCCGTATTCGTTTAATAATGCTTTATACTTATCGGTATGCCTTCTGCGCAGGCTCTCGTTCTTAACGATTTCCTGAAGCTTCATTACTCCATCCAAAATACCTTCGGGGCGCGGGGGGCATCCCGGCACGTAGACGTCAACCGGAATCACCTGATCTATTCCTTGGAGTACAGAGTAAGAATCGAAAATGCCGCCACTACTTGCACAGGCACCAATAGCGATTACCCAACGAGGCTCTGCCATCTGAAGATAAACCTGACGAAGCACCGGAGCTAATTTTTTGGATATGGTACCGGCCACCAATAGCATATCACATTGCCTTGGGGTGAATGCCATACGCTCGGAACCAAATCGTGCCAAATCGTATGTTGAACCCATGGTAGCCATAAACTCAATACCACAACAAGATGTAGCAAATGGCAGGGGCCACAGAGAATTGGCTCTGGCCAAGCCTATTGCTTTGTCAAACATCGTGGTCATAAAGCCTTCTCCCCAGTATCCTTCTGGGATTTCGGCCAATTTAACTTTGCTATTTTGGTTATATTGTACTGGTCTCACGTTGATAATCTTTTTTTTTCCGAAGTTGAGCCCTGGGGGCCCTGTTACTTCTTCATATTGAAACAATGTGCACTGGCGGCACATAAATAAGCTTGCCAAAAAGCAAGCTTTAATCTTCCCACTTGAGGGCTCCTTTTTTGATTACATAAAAGAAACCACAAACAAACAATCCTACAAACATCAGCACTGCCAGGAATGCTTCTCCACCCAGTGCTCTGAAATTTACTGCATAGGGGTAAAAGAATATTACCTCTACGTCAAACAAAACAAATAGGATAGCTACAACAAAGTACTTCACACCCATTGGTTTACGAGCGTTACCTATTTGTTCAACACCTGACTCAAAGTTGATAAGCTTATCCTCTGTGTGACGCTTGGGGCCCAAAGTATGAGTGAGTAACATCAATGCTATGACTACTATACCGGCAAGGGCAAACTGCAGCATCAATGGAAAGTATGAGGATACAGTTTGGGGGTCCACAGTAAGTAAAGTTTGACTTAAAAATGACATAAATTATACCATTAAAAGCCGAATTTTTAACGAATTCGGCGTATTTGAACTCACAAAAATAAAGGAAGCAATGCGTAATAACAACTTTTTAAGTAGCCAAGTTACAAGCATATTCTTTGCACATATACTTAATGCGTGCATCTAATACGAGTAGTTCCGGCATAGTTTTTTTTACATACCAATAGCTATTATCTTATTGTACTTTACAAATTATTTGAATTTCTACTTCCTCTCCTATTATAAACATACCTGTTGCATCATTCAGGTCAAAATCTTTTCTATTCAAAGTAAACTTTCCTTTAAAAACTTTGTTTTCGAAAGTAAAGGGGATGTTTACGAGTTTAGGCCTACCTTTTATGGAAATGATGCCCGTTACCAAATAACCGGTACGCGTACGCATCATGCTGCGCGACTGAAAACAAATTTTGGGATACTTTTTGATATGGAAAAAGTCTTCAGCCCGTAGATGCTTGTCCCTATCAGGCTCTCCTGTTTTGACACTTCCGGCATCAATACATACATCAAATTTACTGCTGCCTAAATCTTGTGTATTGAAAATAATGCTACCGCTCAAGCCGGTAAAAGTTCCTCTTACGCTACCCCAACCAAGTTTGCTGACACTAAAGCTTGCCTGAGAGACCAATGAGTCTATTTTGAACGACTGTGCCCTGCCCACCATACCGGAAAAAACCAGCATAAGCAATATTAAAGTCTTGTAAATTAATCTCATAAAGAGAAAAGTATCCAGTCTATAAAGGTACAGAAAAAACTGAACATTGCAATTGTTAATGCGTAGTGAACGCTTATGTTTTATAGCGATTTCGTTGAAATAATTCTGCAAAATATAGTCGGTCTACGCAACACACTTACCTATTACTACAAGACAATTACAAAACCGTGGATAGCCCTTATAACTTATAAGCATCGGGGCATAAAAGCAGGCTTGGAGTTTGCTGTTAATAGGCATTCGAGCCAAAGCGTGGTTCACGAGGAAAAATACAAAGAGGCCACCCCATTATGGAGCGGCCTCTTCTATGCATTAAATACTGTTTATCGTTTGCGCTTACTTAATACCTTTAGCAGCGAAATGTTTTTTGATAACCTGAGCAGTGTTGTTATTAGCGTCTACCGACAATAGTTTGTCAGCCCAATCAACAGCTTCTCTACCATTATTTTTGTTATATGCGTGCAACGCCAGATATTGGTATGCGTAAATCAAATCACTGGTTTGACGCTCCTGACCTTCTTTCAATTCGAAATTCAGCCAGTCTTTAAATGCTTTTTCTGCAAGGCCTGTTTTTGCTTCAGGGTCTTGAGCAGCCTGTGTACGTGCCAGCCAGTAGAGGCCCAGGTTTTCTTCAGGGAACTTGCTGTTGAAAATCGTTAGTCTTTCAGTTGCAGTTTTAAAGTCTTTTGCAAAGTATGCATAGTAGCCTGCGTTAAAGTAATCCAATGGGGCAGCCAATGGGTCTACATCTGTCAATCTACCATACCATTCGGCAACTTTAGCCCAGTCTTTGGCATTTTTGTAGATTTCAACAATATTGTGGTACAAATTTGTTTTGTCCTCATCCTGATTCAGCTCAGTGGCCTTGATAAAGTTTTGCTCGGCTACGCTGAACAATTCTGCACGCTTGGTACTGTCTGCCTCTTCGATTGCTAAAGCAGCATTAGTCTGACCAAGGTTCAGATAATCTTCAAACGTAAGCTTGCTATCATCGCCTAGTCTGCTTTGGTACTGTTGGAAGTTGGCCAAGGCAGTCTCATAGTTACCAATCTGGTAGTTGGCAAAAGCCAGACCACGGTATAGCGATGGCGTTTTCTCACCTTCACCCGCGCGGATTAAATCTCCGTAAATTTTTGCTGCACCTTCATAATCCTTTGTCAAATAAAGAATATTACCGTAGCGCATTTGGTCTTTCACAGATTTATCAGAATATTTCAGATACTCTTCGATATTGGTTTTGGCCAGATTGTAGGTACCACTTCTGTAATAAGCGTTAGCCAGGTCGCCATAAGGAAGCGGGTTCTGAGGGTCAGCAGCTTTGGCTTTGTTGTAACTTTCGAGTGCCTTTTCATAGTTTCTGGCTCTCATCCATAATTCGCCCTGACGTGAGTAACCCAAAGAGGCATAATTGGTACTGCTCACAATATTGTCCAGGATACCCACGGCTTCACCATTAGATTCACCAGAGTTTTTGAGCAATAAAGCATCAGCCAGAGATACCATTACCTCTACATTGTTTTTACTACGCTCTGCAGCTGTTTTATTCCATTCAATGGCTTTGTCTACATGCTCGGCCACGCGAGAATAGGTAATCGCATCAGCTGCTACTTTTAATTTATTCCAATCTTTCTTTTTAGCACCATCTACGATAGACTGAAGAATTTTGAGTGCTTCTTCTTTTTGGCCCTCTGCATATAATACGCGAGCAGCACCCGCCATATTCATATAATCATTAGGGAATTTTGCAAACACTTGCTTTGCTTCCGCTACCTTATCAAGACCTAACAAAGATAATCCATAATTATAATTGGCTTCCGGGCTATTGGCTGCCAAGGGTTTCAGCATGGCTTCTGCGCTGCTGAATCGCTCATAAGCTAATAATTTCTTTCCTTCTTCTAAAGACTGAGCATTAACATCATAAACTATCGCTGATGCGGTTATAGTTGCTAATGCTGTGATGAATGTTTTCATAATCTACTCTCTATTTGTTTTCTGATTTAGTTTAAAGTTTTAGGTAAATGTGCAATATAACTCACAGCTTTACAATAACATGTACTTAGAGTGTGTGCTGCCTTTATGGTTTAATCTCTGCCTCTCTGATTTCCAAAGGAACATTTAATGGCAACATGCGTGACTTATTGATAATCAACTGTCCGGGTTCGCTTGTTAAAAAATTCGCAAAGCCAGATGCCAGTCCTGATTCGATGCGGGCGATAAAATATAGTCTACGCACATAAGGATATTCGTTAAGGGCAACTGTAGCCTGATATGGCAGTACGAATTTATTCAGAGAATCGTTGTGCAGAGATACAACCGTCACTTCTTTTCTAAACGTGCCATAACCTTCCTGAGCCGTAGGGTCAAAGGCATGGGTCATACCTACAAAACCCAGAGCATTCTCATTCTCGGCTACATATTTTATCACTTCCTCGCTGTTATTGGCTGCGTAAAGCGAACCCGAAATGGGCGCGCCTCTCAGTATAGAATCTTTTATAAAACGGGCAATACTCCCATTCTGATTGTCAATTACCACATTGTATTTACGGGCAAACTCACCTTTGAGGATGGCCTCCACCATTCCCGTAGTCATTTTGAAATCTTGTGATTTATTGTTTACCAGTATCACAATGCCATCTTTGGCAATGGCCAGCTCTTTAGTAAATATCTCGCGTTCCTTGCAAAGGCGCTTTTCTTCTGCAGTAAGCGGACGAGAAGTAAATGCCATTTGCACTTCTCCGTCAAGTAATTTTTGCAAACAGTCTCGCTCCGCAAAATAATTTACAGAGAGCGAAGCCTCAGGATAAGAAGAATCAAATACCTTAACCTCTTGAGCAATTACTGGTTTGAAACTTTCATCGGCGGCTATCGACAGTGTGCCTGCCGTGTAGGATTGCACTCTGTCGGCATTGACAGAGGAGGACGAACCACCGCAGGCCGTAAAAAATAAGCCCGCACCAAGCGCCAACAATCCCTTAAAAAAAATTCTTTTCATATAACTCCTGTCTGCAATAATAAGAAAATTAAAGGTTTTCGGTAAAAAATACCTGATTTTAATAACTATTCTTTAACAGCAAAAACACCACTAAGCCCTGAAGTATAAACGGCTTATCTAAGTACTTTCCATAAATATTCTTCGGTTAAAGCTTTGTGAAAGGGCTTAAAAACGCAGCAATTTTGTATATTTGAGTAATAAAAAAATCAAATTAGAAATAATGGGAACAATCAAATTTAAGGGGAATGAGGTGCATACCGTTGGCGAATTACCCACCCTAGGTGCGCAAGCCAAGGATTTTAAACTCGTAGCTACGGATTTGCAAGAGCGCAGCTTGCAGGATTTTGAAGGCAAAAAGGTTATTTTCAATATATTTCCAAGCATCGATACCGGAGTATGTGCTACTTCTGTGCGTAAATTCAATGAAAAAGCCAATGCATTGTCAGGGGTAGCCGTGGTTAATGTATCTAAAGATTTGCCGTTTGCCATGAATCGCTTCTGCGCCGCTGAAGGCCTGGAAAATGTGCAAAATCTCTCTGATTTCAGAGGCAATTTTGGTATCGACTATGGTGTAACGCTTACTGATTCTCCGCTACAAGGGCTGCTCAGCCGGGCAGTAGTGGTGCTGGACGAAGCTGGCAAGGTAATTTATACTCAGCAAGTTCCGGACATCACTCAGGAGCCTGACTATGACGCAGCATTACAAGCTGTGCAATAGTGCTTTGCAGACAAGTTTGCTTTACTTTTTCATGTCGGGGCAGTTCGTTAATCTCGCTCCGACATTTTTGTTTAAGCATTTAATGCATTAAATTTGAAGGGATTTGCCTTAGACATCTTAAAACACCATTTCCCATGGATGCCAAACAAAAAATTGTACTCCTACAGCAAGCATACAACAGCGCACAAACTGAAATAGAACGGCTCAACATCCTCTCAGATATAATACTCGAAATTCGTCCGGACGATGTAGAAAAGGCTCTTCAGCTTTCAAACGAACTGCTGGAACGTGCCCGAGCGGCAAATCACCCCTTGGGTATGGGCAATGCCTACAACCATCGAGGTGCATGCTATTGGATTAAAGGTGAGTATGAAGACGGATTGGATGAGCTTGCTGAGGCTTACACTATAGCCCGGGATATAGAGGACAAAACATTGGAGGCCAGAGTCTTAAACAATTACGGTCGCATCTACCGCGAATTGGGAGATATTTCTTCTGCATTGGTACACTTCGAGGAAGCCCTAGAAATCAATGAACGTTTGGGCAATGTCATTAACCAGTCTATCAATCTTACCAATATCGCCAATCTTTATCTGGATTTGGCAGACTATGACCCAGCACTGGAATACGCACTCAAATGCCTTCCCATCTTCGAAAAAGAGCAGGATACGGTGCGGCTCACCAATATCTATAATACCCTCGGCAATATATATTACAAAAAAAAGCTATACACCGAAGCCCTGGATTACTTCCAGCGCATGCAGCAAATGGTAGATGAAACCTCACCGGCACGAGCGCTGGCTAATAGTGGCTTGGGCAAGGTATATTTTAAGCTAAATGATTATGAAAAGGCTTCACATTTTCTCAATATCTCGCTGGACCAGGCTGTAGAGACCAACAATTTTGAAGTCGAAATCATCACGCTCTATTACCTGGCTTATTTATACGAAAACCAGGAGTTTTATGCGCAGGCCTTGGAGTATTACAACAAAGCGCTCAATCTCGCCAATGAATTTCTACGCAAACAAGATTTGGTGAGTATTCATGAGCGTCTTTCTATTCTTTATGATAAACTCAATAATGTGCCAAAGGCTTACGAGCATCTAAAGGCTTACGAAAAACTCAAAGAAGAAATATTTCATCAGAATACTGTAGATAAACTCCGAAATCTTCAAATCAAAAACAAAATTGAAGTAGCCAAAAAGGAAAAGGAAGTAGCAGAGCGTACCGCCATGCTCAAGCAGCAGTTTATGGCCAATATGAGCCATGAGATACGCACACCTATGAATGCCATCGTGGGTATCACACGCATCCTTATGGAGAAAAACCCTACGGAAGAGCAGCTTAAATATCTTAAGGTGATTCAGCAAAGTGCAGACAACTTACTGGTAATCATAAACGATATTCTCGACCTATCCAAGATCGAGGCTAACAAAATCATTATAGAGTCTATAGACTTCTCACTACGTGAAATCCTAGGTAGCACCCGAGAAATGATGCGGGTAAAGGCTCAAGAAAAATTCCTCACATTTACTGTTGATATAGACGACAGTATCCCCGACCGACTGGTAGGCGACCCTACAAGGCTCAATCAGGTATTAATCAATCTTATTGGCAATGCTATCAAGTTTACCGAAAAAGGAAGTGTGCAAGTAGATGTGCGGCTTATCAAACAGGATGATAAAAAGGCGGTGCTCCGCTTCGATGTTATCGACACTGGTATTGGCATCTCCAAACAGTATATCAATACGATTTTTGAAAGCTTTACTCAGGCTGGTAGCGATACCGCGCGTAAATATGGAGGCACGGGTCTGGGCCTCACTATTTCCAAGCAGTTAATTGATTTGATGCAGGGCAAGCTGGAGGTGGAGAGTACTCTCGGTGAGGGCACTACATTCAGCGTAACCTTACCATTCGAAATTGCAGCCAATCAAACGCCGGAGGAAATCGAAAAGCCCGATATAGATGCCCTGAAACAAAAGCTGGAACATGCTAGGGTGTTGCTGGTCGAAGACAATGAGTTCAACAGAATTGTGGCAGTAGAAACGCTTTGCGGGCTAGTGCCAACAATAGCTGTAGATATTGCAGAAAATGGAGAAAAGGCCATAGCATTGATTCGTGAGCATGATTACGACCTGGTACTTATGGATATTCAAATGCCGGTAATGGACGGCATTACCACCACCAAATATATCCGCTCAGAGCTGCCGGAGCCTAAACGAAACATCAAGATTATCGCGATGACGGCCAATGTCTTGCAAGACGATGTGAAAAAATACCTACAAAGCGGCATGGATGCCTATATATCCAAGCCTTTCCAAACTGAGGATTTATTGCTCACCATGAGCCAGCAAATGCAAAATGGAGCAGCTCCAGTTATGGCTAAAGAAGAGGATACCCAAAAAGCTACTAAAAAGCTCATTTTGCCGGAAAAGATTACTGATATGCAGTTCCTTGCACAATTTACAGGAGGTAATCCTGAGAAGCGCAACAAGTATATCAATATGTTTTTGGACAATTGCCCTAAGCTGTTGGCTCAAATCAACAGTGCTGCCGAAAGAAAGGATTTTCCTACCATGAAAATTGCAGCGCACTCGCTCAAGCCACAAATGGGCTATATGGGCATCAAAGAGGAAGTGAGCAACATTTATCTCATAGAGCACTCTGCGGCTGAGCAGCAGGCAGAGGTACTGCCCCCGCTCATTCAGCATCTCAACAAGGTTTGCCATATCGCCTTTGAAGAGCTCAAGGCTATCGTGCAATCTTAAACCCAGATTACGCATTAGGAATTTAAAAGAAAATTATTATGGCAAATAATCCACAAAATAGTGAAAAAAGCATAATAAATTATGGTTTTTGAGCTATTGAAGTGGATTAGAAGCAAGAATAATTTTATATAAAGA
>DATGQB010000081.1:0-15720 GCA_035304405.1 Edaphocola sp. | reverse complement strand
TCTTTATATAAAATTATTCTTGCTTCTAATCCACTTCAATAGCTCAAAAACCATAATTTATTATGCTTTTTTCACTATTTTGTGGATTATTTGCCATAATAATTTTCTTTTAAATTCCTAATGCGTAATCTGGGTTTAATTGCGAAAGGCATTTTAGCACAATATGCTGATTATATCCACTCCGCCGATTTTTAATATGACCGCAGAGGTTATCATCCGGCTGGTGCAACAACAATCTTCAGATGAAGTCTAGTATTCACCTCCACGGAATTATGCGGCGGACTCAGCCCTATCAGCCTGGCTGCTTTAAGGTATTAGTACTTTTAGCCTTGCTTGTTGGTAAGCATCAGTACTTGTGCTAAAAAGCTTTACATACTGCCGATTTCATTGATAATTGGCTAATTTTGCCGCCAAACCATAATAGATATTTTTATGAAACCATCCATTCCGCAAGGAATGCGTGACTTCTCTCCGGCGGAGGTGCGCAAGCGTCAATATATTTTACAGACTATCAAACGTGTATTCGAATTATATGCTTTCCAGCCTTTGGAAACTCCAGCAATGGAGCAGCTCAGCACCTTGATGGGAAAGTATGGAGAAGAAGGCGATAGGCTGATATTTAAAGTGTTGAATAACGGCCTCTACGAAAAGAAAGATAAAGATAAACTGCAACAAGAGTGGGACAAAATGCTGGCAGGACCCTATAGTACCAGTGTGCTCACCGAGCGCGCTATGCGCTACGATCTGACCATACCCTTTGCCCGCTATGTGGTAATGCATCAAAATGATTTGGTATTTCCTTTTAAGCGTTATCAAATGCAGCCGGTGTGGCGTGCCGACCGTCCGCAGCGGGGCCGCTATCGCGAGTTTTGGCAATGCGATGCTGATGTGGTAGGTAGCAACTCCCTAGTTAACGAGGCTGAGCTTATTAGTATTTATCACCAGGTGTTTCATGAGTTGGGTGTACCACAGATTAAAATTAACATCAACAGCCGCAAGGTGCTGGCAGCCCTAGCCTCGGTAATGGGTATGGATGATAAACTAGTTGATATCACTGTAGCCATAGATAAATTAGACAAAATAGGCTGGGAGGGTGTATCTAAAGAGCTGGCGCAGCGTGGACTGGATGCATCGTCTATAGAATTTATTTACAAATACTTATCGGTAAGTGGCGATAATGAAGCACGCCTCAATGCTATGGAGGCACTACTGGGCGAGAATGAACTGGCAAAAGCAGGGCTGGCCGAATTGCGCACTACCATGGCTTATTTTGAGCAAATGCGCCAACCTGAATGGACTTCAGAGCTGGTAGTAGATTTCAAACTGGCACGCGGACTGAACTATTATACCGGTATTATTGTGGAGGTAACAACCTCTGCCGTGAAAATGGGCAGCATAGGTGGCGGTGGCCGTTATGATGATTTAACCGGTCTCTTTGGCCTGAAAGGCATGTCGGGCGTAGGTGTGTCTTTTGGTATTGACAGGATATATGATGTGATAGAAGAGCTGGGATTGTTCCCGCAACAGTATGCATCTGGTAGTAAAATTATCCTGCTGACTATGGATGATGCGGCCGAGGCTCAGGCGATACAATATGTAGCCCAGCTGAGAAAATCCGGTATTCCTGCCGAGTATTATACCGAAAAAGGCAAATTTGACAAGAAAATGAAGTATGCCAATAAGCGCGAGATTCCTTTTGTGGGCATTATAGGTACAGATGAGTTGGCACAAGGCAAGATAGCTGTGAAAAATATGCTTAGTGGCAGTCAGGAAACTATAGACTTTGCTGCACTGCTAGCCCTGCTACAACAATAGGCATAAAAAGCTTTTTTTCATCATGAAGAAAATTCAGATTCCCCAGACCGACTGGCAAACTGCCAGCCAAGCCATAGATGTGCAAGGCGACTGGTGCTATGCCACATATTTAATGGCGGCTGCTGCTATTGGTGCCAAAGTGCATATCCAGGGTCTGGATATGTTTGAAGATGCGATGGAGAAGCGCATCTTTGAAGCTCTTCACGCCCAATCCAGTGCTTTGTCTATTCAGGCCGATGCCATTATTGCTGGTAGAGGCTTGGCTCATGCTTTCCAGTTTTCCATAGCCGGGGCAGATGCGCTTGCCTTGCCACTGATAGTAATGGCTGCAGGCTGTAATGGCACATCAGTCCTGAGCGAGTGGACTACCGTGGTACAGCCCGAGCTGTGGGCGGAGCGCCTTGAAGTATTACAATCTGTAGGCCTGGATGTAAAGGTGCAGGATGATTTGCTGATTATTCCCGGCAATAGCTCTTTACACTTTGATAAGCATGTGCATACCAATGATGCATTGCTACTGGGTGCGCTGGCATTACTTGCCATACAGGCAGATGGTGAAAAGACATTAAGCGATGCCACAGCGCTGCTGGCAAGCTTTCCTAATTGGATAAGCGATATGAACCGATTATTGGGGCAGCCGATAATTATAGCGCCATAAGCTGGGAATGCGGGTGTTTCTAGGGCTGTAATTATCTACAGGTCTGCCATTTACGCCTTTGGTTGTATAGGCTTGTAGCAATTAAGGTATGTTGCAGTTATAAACCCAGATTACGCATTAGACACTTTATATAAAATTATTCTTGCTTCTAATCCACTTCAATAGCTCAAAAACCATAATTTATTATGCTTTTTTCACTATTTTGTTGATTATTTGCCATAATAATTTTCTTTTAAATTCCTAATGCGTAATCTGGGTTAAATAAGTCTAACTGAGGTTTTACGGCTGAGGCTCAGGCTTGAAAATTAGGAGTTTAAACGAGCCCTAGGTATTATTTCAAAATTGTGTGGGAAGTAATTATGTTTTGAGCGGACGTAGATTAAGATAAAAAAAGGATAGTAGGCATCATGCCTGCTATCCTTTTTGATTTATATCCTGGCCAGAGATTAAGCCAAATAGGCTGAGTACATCCATACCAGTTTTTCTTGCTCGCGAATGTAATCGCTCATGAGGGCGTTGGTACCTTCATCGTTGGCCTCTGCAGAGAGGTCGAGCAGTTCGCGTTGCAAAGAAATGGTCACTTTGAAAGATTCCAGAATGTTGGCAACACATTTTAGGCCATCAGTAACTTCTTTAGATTCCTGAATGCTGGCCTGTTTGATATAGCTGCTGAAATTATGCTCCGGAGCGAAGCCCAAAGTGAGAATACGCTCAGCGATTTCGTCGATTTTTAGCACTAAATCGTTATAAAGCTCTTCAAATTTTAGATGCAATTCAAAGAATTTCTGGCCTTTTACATTCCAGTGGAAACCACGCACATTTTGGTAAAAAATGGAGTAGTTGGCCAATAAGATGTTTAATTGCTCAGCCAAAGCCGCTGATTTTTTAGGATCTAGGCCAATGGCATTGGTGTTTTTACTTGTTTTCATATGCAATATTTTGAATGTTTAGTTTTGGATTTGGCTATTGAATAGCTAAGAGCTCCACTTCAAATATAAGCGTACTATTAGGGGCAATATGCGAACCCACCTGACGGTCTCCGTATGCGAGATGGGGTGGGATGTAGAATTTATACTTGCTTCCTTGCTTCATCAGCTGCACTCCTTCTGTCCAGCCCGGGATGACGCGATTGAGCGGAAATGTAGCGGGTGTACCTCTCTGCACAGAGCTGTCAAAGACTTTACCGTCAATAGTGGTGCCATGATAATGACAGGTAACACTAGAGCTGGCTGTAGGCTGAGGGCCATCACCTTCTATCAATACTTCGTATTGCAAGCCGCTTTCCAGAGCCACTACATTGGGTTTGGATTTGTTGGCTTCTAGGAAGTCTAGTCCTGCTTGAAGGTTTTTTGCTGCTTTCTCTTTATTTCTTTGAAACAATATATCTGCTATTCCCATAAAATATAAATTTACGACTAATTATTTACTTGTGGCCACAATGGTGGCAATATTGGCACAAATTTCTACTGCTTTTTGCATGTCTTGAACACTCACATACTCTTGTTTGGAGTGAATGGCCATCTCACCGGTAAAAATATTAGGACAAGGTAAGCCCATAAAAGATAGTCTGGAGCCGTCTGTACCGCCACGAATGCTAATGCGCTGAGCCGGTACCCCTGCCATTTCATAAGCTTGCTCGGCGACAGCCATTACCTCAGGGCGCTTATCCAGAATTTCTCTCATGTTGCGATATTGCTCAGCTACCACGAAATCATATTTAGCTCCGGGATATTGTGCTACTACTTCTTTGAGTATTTGTTCCAAACGCTCTTCGTATCCTTTCAGTTTGGCCGTTTCGTGGTCTCTGATGATAAAATTAATCGTAGTAAGTTCTGCACCACCATTGATATTGGTAGGATGTACGAAACCTTCCTTGCCTTCCGTGGTTTCCGGACTCCAGCTGTCTTTAGGCAGCGCAGCCAAAAACGCACCGGCAATTTTCATTGCATTTACCAGTTTGCCCTTGGCATAGCCCGGATGCGCACTGATACCATGTATGCGGATAGTGACACTGTCGGCAGAGAAGCTTTCACCTTCCAGATGTCCGCGCTCGCCACCGTCCAGGGTGTAGCCAAAGGCAGCATTCACCTTATCCATGTTTATAGCGTCCACGCCACGGCCTATCTCTTCGTCTGGGGTAAATAGCAATCTGATTTCTCCGTGTTTATGTTCTGGATGTTGCATCAGGTATTGGGCCAAATCCATAATGATAGCCACACCCGCTTTGTCATCAGCACCTAAAAGCGTAAGTCCGGATGCGGTGATAATATCTTCTCCGATTTTAGATTGCAAATAAGGATGATTATCTTTTGAAATCACTACAGAGTTGTCGTCGGGCAATACGATATCAGAACCGTCCCATTTGGGATGCAAGATTGGTTTTACATTGGTGCCGCTGCAATCAGGAGCTGTGTCCACATGTGCGCAGAAGCATACAGTAGGAACTTTATTATCTATATTGGAGGGGATGGTCGCATATACATAGCCATTTTCGTCCAGTTCTACATCCTTAATACCTAGCTCTTGAAGCTCAGTCACTAGCAGTCTGCTCAGGTCTTTCTGTTTTTCGGTAGAGGGTTGGGAATTAGAAAATGGGTCACTTTGCGTATCGATTTGCACATAACGCATTAAGCGTTCGGCAACAGAAAAATTATATTGATTCATTATATGGTAAAAATTATATTCGGATTATTTTACAGTAATGATGCCTTTCATCATGGGATAGTGACCCGGAAAACTGCATAAGAATGGATATTCTCCGGCCTCGTTGATTGTAAATTTGATTTCTGTGTTTTCGCCACCGCCAATGAGCTCGGTATGCGCCACCACTTTGTCAGCAAGTGCGGCAGGTACATAGTTTTCATCACCGGCTTTAGAGGCTTCAATACCATATTCATCCACAGCTTCTCCCGGTTTGAGAATTACCACATTGTGCCCCATAGAAGATTTAGACATTTTTCCGGTATGCGTCAGACGTAAGGTAACCTCCTGACCAACAGGGATGGCAAACGATTTGGCGTTAAATTTCATATCATCCCCGGCAGTGAGCTCTATCGTAGTTACGGTAGCCATGCTTGCTTTAGGATCAGGTAATTCTTGCGTTTGCGCACCTTCCGGTGTGCCACCGCCACAAGATGTCAGAGCCAGCAAACCACCAGCCAGTAAGATTAGACTTAGCTTTTTCATATTCCGTTTACTTTTATTTGGTTAGAAGCAAAGTTAAGGCTTAAATTTACTTGCTGATAGTTAATTATGTCAATGCCGGCATTTAGTTTTGCTATACCGGCAACAGATTAAGGCATATGAAGGGAATACAATGGGATATACTAAGTAAAGAGATAAGCAACAGTCTGCAAGCACCGCTACCGGGTATCGAAGCCCATAAGCGTATGCTGCCATATTTCCGTCCGGAAGAGGCTTTGCACAGCGTGCCGGGCGCCAGAGAGAGTGCTGTGCTTATTTTACTTTTTCCGAATGCAGATGCCGCTACGAACATAGTGTTGATTCAGCGTACCGAAGACGGTGGGGTGCATTCCGGTCAGATAGCTTTGCCTGGCGGAAAGCGCGAAATTTCAGATCCTAGTTTGGCGCATACAGCACTGCGCGAGGCTCAGGAAGAGATTCATCTCGAATCCCATGATTTGCAGATTGTGGGGCAGCTTAGTCCGCTCTATGTAAATGTTAGCAATTTTCTCATCACTCCCATTGTGGCCTTGAGTCGGCAGATGCCGCAAATGCGCCGGGCGGAGCACGAAGTAGCCAGAATATTACCGACTAGTCTGTCAGAGCTATTCAATCACAAAGCCGAAGAGAAAATCATGGTGCGCCGTGCCGGCAATATTTTGCGCTGGAAAGTTCCGGCCTATAAGCCTCAGAGCGATGTAGTGGTATGGGGTGCCACTGCCATGATACTAGCTGAGCTGGAATGGATATGCAGCCGCTGGAATCATTAATTCCGAAAAGTACAGATTATTTTGAGTGCAAGGTCAGTCCCGGGAGCAGGCAATTTTTGGTTTGCTGCCGGCACCACCGATAGTTACCCAATCAAATGTTGCAGATTCAAACCCTGCTTATTGCGGCGCAGCAGTAAAGCAGTGATACCATGGTGATTTTCTCCGGAAAAATGCATTTACATATCCACCACTACAAACATCATTACATACACAAATGCAAAAGGTAGGCTCACCAACAAGGAGTCGAATCGGTCTAAAGCACCACCATGTCCGGGCATCATATTGCCAGAGTCTTTTACTCCTGCTATTCGCTTCATTTTAGATTCCAGTAAATCACCTGCCGTGCCTGCTATTGCTGCAATGGCGGCCAGAACCATCCAATCGGTGCGGGTAAAATGGGGCATTTGGGCATAATGCGCCCAGATGGCTGCACCTACTACAGTGAGTATGGCGCCACCAAGTGTGCCTTCCCATGTTTTTTTAGGCGAAATAGGAGAAAATGGCGTTTTGCCAATAAAGGAGCCTACAATATAGGCCATAGTATCATTCATCCATATCATTAGTATCAGTGCCAGTGGCAGGGCAATACTAATACTCCAAAGTTTTACCAAAAATGCCAAGGGTAGTGCGATATACATTAGCGAGACGATTCCACTTGTAGCGGCTATAAGTGCGGTTCTTTTTTGTAAGATACCCGTGAGCAGCAATATTACCGGAGCCATCATGATTAATGGAAAATCCATATTCCATAATGATACGCTTAATATTAGCAGCACACTGCTCAGCTGTGTTAGCCACAGGATACTTGTGGGGAACGCTGCTTCCGGAAAGATACCTTGCATCAGTTTGAAAAATTCACGCGTGCACAAATATTGGATGAGGATAGCCAGTATCCAAATACTCCAGGGGCTGTTGTACAAGTTGCCGAGTAGTCCGGCCATCATGATGGCCGCAAAGATTATCGCCGAGCCCAGGCGGGTGAAAAAGGTGTTCCAATTCATAAATCAAAAACTAAAACGGAGGATGATAGGGTATGCGCATAGTGGCGGCATAGCTTGGCTTGCCTTTTGCTATCGCACGCAAGATAAAGATGATTAGCGCCAATCCAGCAACCAAAAGGGTAATGGCTACCGCTATGCTGAGGCGTTCCTCTCCGGAATCTTCAGTAGAGAAGTAATTGAGCACTATCTGCACGCCATTAATCAGAAAATGCAAAATTATGTTGTTCCAGATATTGCCGGTTTTATAATACAGATAACCGAGTACTGTTCCTGCAAGCACTATAGGCAGTAGATTGTAAATGCTGCTGTGCAGGGCTGCAAATAAGATACTGCTGATAATGATTGCCGGCAGAGGAGATTTGATAAAGGTGAGCATGAATCGCTGCACCAAACCCCTGAAAAATATTTCTTCACAAAATGCAGGTAGCAAGGCCATCACCAGCAGCCGGCTTAGCAATTGTGGAATGGTTTGCATCTGTAATGCGGCCTGCTCCAGCTCATTGCGCTGCTCTTGCATTTGCTTTGCCATATCACCAAAGGGCAGCTGCATCATGATTTGCGACAAACCCATGACGGCAGCCAGTGTTGGGGCGGTAAGCATGACAATCCATAGGATGTCCTGCTTACGGTCTATTGGTCTAAACTGTAGCATTGCTCCCAGTGGGCGAGGTATAAGTTTTACATAAATCCAGGCCGGTATCAGAAAACCCACAATTTGAGTGCAAACCATGATGATTAACACTTTAGTAGCATCACCCATGTTATTGTTAAAGGTAGATATAAGGCCCGCTTGAAGCATTATACCGATAAAGAAGAGCAAAAGCAAAACCAAAAACTGTACTACCTGAGGAAAATGTTCTAACCTGAATCTTTGTCTCATTATTAATCTCGTGAATCTGAAAAATTATTTGCCATAACCCAAAGCCTTATAAATATAGGATTGGGCTACAGTACGTACACCAAGCTTGTTAATCAGGCTATTATCTGCACTTGGATTCGTTCTGTTCGACAAAAATACAAAGACGATTCCGGTTTGTGGGTCTGCCCATACACAGGTGCCCGTAAATCCTTGATGGCCAAAGGTAGCTTTGCTGGCCAATTCTGAAGTTGGCCCTCCGCTTCCTGTTTTTTCCGGCTTGTCAAAACCGTATCCTCTTCGGCTGATAGAGGAGCTGTATTTTGTAAAAAGCGTTACCGTTTCCGGCTTGAAATAACGTTTGCCGCGATAAATTCCTTTGTTATTAAGCATTTGCATAATTACAGCCAGGTCTTCGGCATTGGAAAACAGACCGGCATGTCCGGCTACACCACCAAACATAGCGGCACCCATATCGTGTACATAACCTTGCAGCAGCTGATATCGGAAGTAGTTATCTCTCTCGCTGGGTGCACATTGTTTTTGCATGTTTTTCTTCCAGGGATTGTACATGGTGTGTTTGAGGCCCAGAGGTTCGTAGAAATGCTTGCTGACATATGCGTCCAGCGGTACTTTAGTGATAGATTCTATCACTTCATGTAGAAAGAGGAAGTCTAAATCACTATAAACGTAGCTTTTTGCGCCTAAAGGGCTTTCTAGGATGGTTTTCCAAATGGTGTCCACATATTGCACATTCATATACATGCCAGAAGCTACTGGTACAATATAAGGCTGGCGACGGCTAGTGGCGTAAATATGGGGCAGAGCAGAGCCATTTTCGTCCAATGTGGCTTTATAAAACGGAATCCATGCTTTTAGACCCGCCTGGTGTAGTAAAAGGTCGCCAATTTTTAAATTTTCTTTGTCGGTACCCCGCACCATGGGCAGATATTTGCTCAAGGGCGCGTCTAGCTGAATCTTACCTTCTTCATATAGTTTCATCACTGCCAGCGTAGTGGCGGCAATTTTGGTAACAGAGGCCACATCATACATAGTATTGTCCGTTACTTCCTGGCGTGGAGCGCCATAATTGTAGGTGCCCATACTTCGCTTATAGATTAATTTGCCATCTTTCATGGCCAAGACCTGACAACCCGGGAACACCCCCTTGCGAATGGCATCTTGCAGATAGTTGTCCAGTTCGTCCAGGGCTCTAGGGTTTTTGATAAGTTCCGTAGCGGTAGCGGGCTTGAATGCGGCTTTGGTACTCGAGTCCCGGCTGCTTGCCGGTTTGCTTACATCAGAGGCAGCTGCCGGGCTGGTAGCTCTGGTTCCGCCTACCGCAGGAGGCATATTTTGAGTGACCAAAATGCCATTTTTGGTTTCTTTGTTAAGAGTGGCACCGGTTGTACTTTCAGCAGGGGCGCAAGGACTAACCGGTAACCTGCCTATTGCCGGTTTATAACTCAGTAATACATCTAGGGCAGCTTTGTAAGTACTGTTGTTTTCTTCATAAGCTACAATAGCAGAGGGTGCTCCACAGATGTAGCGCAGGGCATAAGCATTGCCAAAGTTTACAAAAATCACTTTATCGCTTCGCAGAAGTTGCTGGAGTAGAGCCATTTGAGGCTCATCCAAGCCATAGTTGTCTTTGGGATACAGATTCAAATCATGCAAGCCCACAATTACCGCATCATATTTATTTAGCGATTGCATGATTGCTTGTATTCTGGCAGCGTTTTCCCCTTTTCCAAAATATTGAGGAAATAAATTAGGTAAGAATTGCTTGAGCTTGCTCGGCATATCATCAGGGCTGCTGCCGGTACGCTTGCCTATATGAATGTATGTGTACGCAGCTTTAGGCCTTAAGTTGAGTTTGTTCAGCACATTATTATTATCCGACACCAGTGTGATGGCAGCGGCCGCAGTATTGTCAAAAATGGCTTCTGTATATTGGTTAAGGTCTGCTGTTGCATTGGTGGGGTCTATATCTTTAAACTGATGCAAGCCGGCATCATATTTTGCCGCCAATATTTTCTTTACACTCTTTTCCAGTCTTTGGGGGCTGATGCTGCCTTTTTTCAATGCGGCTTCAATCTTGGCTACAGCCTTTGGTACATCTTGAGAGAACAGCAGCACATCATTTCCGGCAAGGAAAGCTTCCAGGTCCACATCCCCTTCGGCGTAGAATTTGGTTACCCCTTTCATGTTGAGGGCGTCGGTAAAAATCAGGCCGTTGAAGCGCATTTGCTGCTGCAAGAGGTCGGTAACAATATTTTTAGATAGCGTAGACGGCACATTTTTTCTGTTGTCTAATGCCGGGATATTTAGGTGGGCAATCATCACGCTTTGTACCCCATAATTAAATAATTGCTGAAAAGGGTATAATTCTAGACTTTGTAGTTGCGCCTTGGTTTTATTGATTTGAGGCAAATCATGGTGAGAATCCACATGCACATCACCGTGGCCCGGGAAGTGTTTTACACATGCCATTACGCCATTGGATTGCAATCCTTTGGTATAGGCTTTGGCCAGGGTGACTACCAGTTCTTTGTTTTCGCCAAAAGAACGGAAATTGATAACAGGGTTTTCAGGGTTATTATTTACATCCACCACCGGAGCGAAATTGATATGCACGCCCATGCGCTTGCATTGGTAAGCTACCGCTGTGGCCACTTGCTCCATTACTGCAGGACTTCTGGTAGCACCAATCATCATCTGACGTGGAAAGTTTTTCACACCCGTCAGTCGCATGCCCAGACCCCATTCCGCATCCATACCTATCAATAAGGGTACCTGTGCAGATTTCTGATATTTATTAGTAAGACGGGCCTGAGCTTCGGCAGTGCCTTGCATGAAGATAAGACCACCTATCAGTCTGTTATCAATTAATGTCTGTATTTGTCCTTCATTATAATTTTCACCGCCGGAGTAAGCTGCTACCATGAACAGCTGTCCGATACGTTCTTGAACACTTAATTTATTATAAACACTGTCTATCCAGGCTTGTTTGGAAGGTTGGGCCATTAGTGTGTGGGTTATGCTCAGGCAGCATAGGCATAGAATTAGAATCGCTCGCATTATCAACCGGTATTTGATATTTAGTTCAATCTACTTGTTTACCTTGCAAAGTAAAGCAAATATAAACTTCTACTTGTTCAAAAAACATAAATTAGCAGTATGTAAACGCTAGTTAATGTAATGTTTTCGAGTAGCGGCAATTGGGATATAGAGCAGAAAAAAAATGATTATTATTGCAACACAAATTCAAATAGATGACAACTAGTAATGCTGCTGCGCCATGTTTAAGTATTCTGATTATTACCTATAACCGGGCAGCAGACACATTATCTTTATTAGAAAATATCGCCGAACAAGAGCAAGTAGGAGATTTTTTGGGCGAAATTCTGCTGCTGAATAACCATTCTTCTGATGATTATACGGCGGTAAAAGATTTTGTATCCCGTACTGCGCTTCCGATTAGGTATATTGATAGCGATAAGAATTTAGGTGTTTCCGGCGGACGAAATTTGCTGGTGAAAGAAGCAAAATTTCCCTATCTGGTAATGTTGGATGATGATTTGGTGTTTTCGGAGCCTGATGCGGTGAAAACCATTGGTAGCCTGTTTGATAAAGAGCAGTACAGGAAGCATAATACCGGCGTAATCACCTTCCATATTCGCTATTACGATACCTTGGAAATCCAGCAGAGTGCATTCCCGCATAAGCGCTTTGAAGCCTATAAGGATAAAGACTGGTTTCTTACCTATTATTTTGCCGGAGGTGCTCACGTAGTGAAGAAAGAACTTTTTGATACCATTGGCAATTATCCCGAAGACTTCTTTTATGGTATGGAGGAATATGATTTCAGCATGAGAGCTCTGGATGCCGGTTATACGCTCGCCTATGATAGTTCGGTGCGGGTATTACACAAAGAGTCGCCATTGGGTAGGGTGCCTACAAAAGAAAAGTTGCGTATGATGTGGCGTAACAAATGCGTGGTATGGTATCGCTACCTGCCTACAAAATATTTTTACGGCGCACTGGTGATGTGGGCTTTATTTTATCTGAAAAAGTCAGGATATGATTTCGGGGGAATGCTGCGCTATTTGCGGGAGCACAGTCGCATACCGCAATCAGAGCACCGAAAATCCATAAGTGCCAAAGCGCTGGCCTACTTGCATCAGGTGAAGGCCAGATTGTGGTATTAATATTTCGACAGCAATAACTTTCCTCATAATTTATATTTATACAGCCATGATAGCAACCATAATTAAAGAATTTAAGCTTTTGCTTCGCGACCCAGTGGGCTTTCTGCTGTTGCTTATCATGCCGGGCATACTCATCATTGTGATGGCAACCACACAGGATAGCTCCTATAAAGATTTGCAGGATGTAGAATTTGAAATTGCCATTGCCAATATGGACAAAGGCAATGTGGGCCAAGCCATAATAAAGGCCATTGATGAGAGCGATAAGTTTTCCGTAAAATTGATTTCAGATACAACGGGTTTCAGGCAAAAAGTGCTTTCCGGAACTGAGAAGATAGGAGTAGTGATACCCGGTAATGCCACGGCGGCATTAGTAAATCTTTCCAACCAGGTTTCCAATGCAGTTGCGGGCAGCTCCGGTATGCCTGAGCTGCTGAGGAGCAACAAACATTTGGATAGCGTGCGTATAGAGCTGCTGTTTGACCCTGCACTTAAACCCGCATTGAAGAATGGTTTTCGTTTTGCGCTTAGCCAATATACCACTCAGGCCAAAATGGATATGCTGATGCAGCGTTTGGATAAGATGGCGACCTCGGCAGGTGGCGTGAACGAATTGTCTCAGCAAATGGCGAGTGCCTTATCCCTGAAGGAGTATGAAGAATCATACACTGGCATGAAAGCCATGCCCCTCAATTCTGTACAGCATAATGTGCCTTCCTGGACCATCTTTGCTATGTTTTTGATAGTAGTACCCATTGCCGGCAATATGCTGCGCGAGCGGGAAGAGGGTAGTAATGTGCGTATACAGCTTATACCTGGAGCCGTGAGGAAGTCTACCCTGGGCATTATGGCATTTTACATTTGCGTATGCACCGTACAGTTTTACCTCTTAATGCTGATTGGCATCTGGCTTCTGCCTATGTTTGATTTGCCGCAACTCGTTATGGGTAGGCAGCCATGGCAGTCGCTGCCCTTGGTACTGGCTACAGCGTATGCGGCCACTGCATACGGCTATTTTATTGGTACCGTGTTCAGAACCGCCAACCAGGCTATGCCCATCGGAGCGGTATCTGTGGTAATACTTGCTGCTATCGGTGGCATATGGGTGCCCTTAGAAATACTGCCAAAGGTAATGACCTCAGTAGCCAATTTTACCCCACTATACTGGAGCTTTAATGGTATCAACAACCTATTCGTGCGCGGTAAAGACTGGACCTCTACATTGCCATCAATAGCATTACTAGTAGGTTTTGGCGTGCTACTCACCGGAATATGCGTTTATGTAAGCAAGCGCAGAACTGCATAAGTATAATAATGTGGCTGCCGCTGCTAATAGTGCTAATGGTATAAAATCGCAAGCTCCGCGGCTATGCAAGAAGAATTTTCGTAACTTTGATAGCATCAGCTCTATTATATTATGAGGCATTTGCTGCTATTGATGTGCTTCTTAGGCGCATTTTTTAGAGGATACACCCAGTTTACACATGCAGAAATTAAAGTTTACGGACTTACTTGCTCGCAGTGCAGTAGAAGTGTGGATAAGGCGCTGCAAAGGTTGGACTTTGTGAGTAATGTACAGATGGATTTGCAGCAACCTACAGCAAAAGTGCAGTTTAAGAAAGGAGTGCCAGTAGATTTTTCGGCTATGGCAAAGGCTGTGCGTGCGGCGGGATTTGCGGTGGGCAATATCGTAGCTTATGGTAGATTTTTGCCAGACGGTCAAGGCTTTATTAAAGAGCAGGGGAAGCTTTACTATATAGAAAATGCAGCTACACTCATGCCCGAGCAGTCGCAGGCACTACTGATTATCAACAAAGAGCTAATGGCTGCTTCCGAGTGGATGAAGCTCAGTGCGCATCAGCGGTTGGTGGCACAACAGAAGAGTAAAGAGGCCGGAGCAGTGGTGATGTCGCTAATGCACTGATGCTGTTTTATTACTACCATAAAGGCACCGATTATGAAGCTTATAAGACCTGTTTTTTGGGGTGTTGTTTTGCTGAGCCCGCTAAGATTGCCGGCGCAGGAGTTGTATCCCAATACCGAGCCTGCCAGTAATTTTCCCACAAAAACAATAGGACTGCGTATCATGTCTGAATGGTATGATGACGGGAATGGATATGTGCGTAATATGAATGCCCTGCGTCTCATGTACGGGCTCGCTCCGCGCTTGTCGGTGTCACTTACAGCGGCCATGTCTAATCATCATAAGCAGCTATTGCCCGAAGACTATCCCTATCATAATACACCAGAGCGCGGTGTGTATAAGCCATATGAGTTTAATGGTATAAGTGCCTATGCCAAATATCGCTTTTTGAGCAAGGATGAAGAAAAGTCTCATCTACGCATGGCTGTCTATGCTGAGGCCTCTACCGTAAGTGTCGCACATGATGAGGGCGAGCCACGGCTGCTCGACGATACCAAAGGTTTTGGATTTGGCTATATCGGCACCTGGTTGCAGCGCAAATTTGCAGCTTCGATTACCTTAGGTGCCATATTCCCGGGTCAATATAAAGGGGCACAGCCCGATGTGGTCAGGACCATGCCCGATATTCCTACCCGTGTGCGGTATGGGAATGCGATAAATTATAGTTTGTCTATGGGTTATCTTTTGTTGCCCAAGACCTATCGTGATTATCGTCAGGCCAATCTAAATGTCTATCTGGAGCTTATGGGCAAATATTACGGCGATACCAAAGTTTGGGTGCGACCACAAGGAGTGCCCGAATATCTTGTGGATAACGCACTAATTCCACCTGCTTTACGAAAAGGTTTTTATATGGATATAGTGCCTGGTTTGCAGCTCATCCTCAACTCCAATACCCGTATCGACTTTTCTGTCAATTTTAAGGGTTGGCATTATTCCTATGCACGTTTATACCCACAGTTTAATATTGGTTTGCAGCATTATTTCTACCTCTAAAGACAGAATTTTTATTGGTTTGATATCCTTGTAGGGCCGACCAATTGCAAAGAGTCGCAGTAGTGTACATCGTAGGGAATTGCCGATTTGCTCCACTGGAGCCCACTTCGCAATGGCGAAGCAGGCAGAGAAGCTTGATGCTTGCAATTATCGCCTCAAAATAAGATTAATCCCAGATTACGCATTAGACTCTTTATATAAAATTATTCTTGCTTCTAATCCACTTCAATAGCTCAAAAACCATAATTTATTATGCTTTTTTCACTATTTTGTGGATTATTTGCCATAATAATTTTCTTTTAAATT
>DATGQB010000080.1:0-20915 GCA_035304405.1 Edaphocola sp. | reverse complement strand
ATTAGAAGCAAGAATAATTTTATATAAAGAGCCTAATGCGTAATCTGGGTTTATATGACACTATGAAATATCACAATATGCTGCGTATATTAGGGGGGCTAATGAGTGGCAGCTGATTTGAGGGCTAGTGTGAGTGATTTTTAAAGCCGCATCTTTTTGGAATGTTCACTTTGGATGCGGAGTGCTCCCTTTGGAAAAGCTAAGGATGGATTATGGTGAAAATAGCGAAAATGGGGCTGTGAGGCACGCGATGGATAGTCAGAACCGCAAAGCCTTACACTATGCTGTGTCTGCGCAAAGTCTTTGCCCTCCTCACCGAAGGTGCAGGGCCGGAGATTTGAATGGATTAATATTAGTGAGCATTGCAGCATTTCTGAATTGTGACCCAATATTCAACACTGCACTAATCTGCGGAAGACCTGTTAGTATTCGCATTACCTTGGCTTATGAGCATCTGATTCCGCAGTATTACCAAATAGAATTGCGGCAACCTTAGCGATATAATTGAATGTTGATGTTGACTCCACCATACATCTCCATCCCTAAGGCATATTACAAGTTGTACTCTATTTTCACTTTTTCAATTCTCAGTTTATCTACCGATAGCACCGTGAAATCATAATGGTCATAGCTCAATTGTTCATTTACCGTTGGGAATTTTCCGGCTATCTCTAGTACCAAACCGGCTACAGAGTCGCTGTCGCCTCTGATATCGGCAAAGGTAGAAAGTGGTACGCCCATAATTCGGCACATATCATTGATGAGCATGCGGCCTTCAAAAATATAAGCAGTATCGTTGATTTTACGGAAGTTGTGTTCATCTTCGTCAAATTCATCTTTGATATCACCAATGATTTCTTCCATTATATCTTCAAGGGTGATGATTCCGGATGTTCCGCCGAATTCGTCCACTACAATGGCAAAGTGTACTCTGTTTTCTCTAAAGTCGGAGAGTAAATCATCAATCAGTTTATGCTGATGCACATAATAGGCCGGCCTGATAAGACTGTGCCAGTCAAAAGATGCTACATCTACAAAAGGCAATAAATCTTTGGCGTGTATCATTCCCACAATCTCATCTATATTGTTTCGATATACAGGCAGGCGTGAATAACCGGCTTCTAGTACCCTTTGTTTTAGTTTTTCTGAATCCCAGCTTTCACGGATGGCTACTATGTCTAGTCTTGGTTGCATTATCTGCTTCACACTAATACTTCCAAACTTTAAAACCCCTTTGAAGATATCCATTTCTTCTTTCGAGGCAGTGTGGCCCAGATTGGCTTCCAATACGCTTTCCAGTTCTTTAAGATTATCAATTTCAATGGTTTTCCTATTGCGTCTCTGTTCTTTATAGTCGTCAGATTCTACCAACAACTGTCCAAATCCTTTGAATGTGAGCAAAAGAATGTTTACCACCGGAATAGTGAACATAGCCATTCTGGTGTTATTGTGCCTCGAATATACTTTTGGTAATACCTCTACAAAGAGCAGCAATATTACCAGGCAAAGGATGAGTACTAATGCGTATAATACAGAACTGTTGAGCTCCTCCGGCTTAATAAGGTTGCCCAGATAAGCAATAAGTAAGATTACAAGTATGGATAATGAATATTTTGAAACTCTTAATGTAGAAAGCAGGAGCTCCGGGTCTTCCAGCACTGAAATAATCATTCTGGAGTTGTTGTCTTCCTTAGTCTTGAGGTAGTTAATATCTTTTATTTTAAGACTGAAAAAACCCACTTCGGCACCAGCCGCTACCGACGCCAGAAATAAGACAATCAGTATCAATATCACCAATGTGGTAATAGTGGTGGGCGAGGCAGTGAGCAGATGTAGAGACGATGGATGCATACAGATACAACAATTCAAAACTATGGGTAAAATTAAGTACTCCCTTTCAGAAAATAAAGAGTAATGATTTTTATATGCTTCCCCAAAAAAGTGAGGCATGCCTCTGAACCGCTCAAGCTACACTGTATAAGTTGGCGGCAGGTGCAAGTATATTTCCTTTCCCTGAAAGTTGTGTCCGGGATTTGGATAATGGGAATGGGATGTTGCTGCGCTTACTACTTTAGCTATCTAGAACGGGAGTATATCGTCAATATCGGAGTCTATATTGTCGTTTAAAAACGTAGTGTCAGATTTTGAAGAACTGTTTCCGCTGCCTTCACTGTCTTTTCTTTTATCCAGCATCACAAGATTTTCTGCGATAATTTCAGTTTGAAAGCGCTTATTTTTATCCTTGTCTTCCCAGCTGCGTGTGCGTAAGCGGCCTTCAATATATACCAAGCTGCCTTTGTGCAGATATTTACCCGCTAGCTCAGCCAATCCACGCCATAGTACTATGGTATGCCACTCGGTTTCGGAAACCACGTTGCCGCTTTTTTCTTTACGCATTTCGGTGGTAGCTAAGGGAAATTTGGCTACAGGAATATCACCTTCTATGTACTGTAAATCCGGGTCTTTACCTAAATTTCCTATCAGAATAACTTTGTTTACACCTCTCATATAATGAATTTTCGGTTAACAATGCATCGAAGTACATATTTTCAATTTTAAAAATAGTTTATTTCTCGCAAAAAAGAAACTATTGTTTTCGGAAAAGCGTAGTTTTTTATTTCTTCTTTCGTAATCCAATGTCCCTTTGTGAATGTACTTGCTGCTTGTTTCGTTATGGTCAATTGATAGAAGTTGCTAATAATCAGTTGGTGTGTGAGGCGTTGCTTTGTAGTGTATATCGGACGGATTGCTTCATTGCCAAGCTGTTTTTTTATTTGCTCGTCGTAAAAATAATTTTCCGATTCTACCAAATAAAGTTCATGAAGTGATTGCCAGATGTCTTTTTCCGTTCTTTGGCGGATAAACAAACGATTATCCTCCCGTAGTAGCCAGTAATGGAAATGCCGTGTTTTTACGGCCAATCTCTTACTTTTTATCGGAAGCAGTAATACAGTATCCTTTGCTTTTGCCATGCAATTTGATTCCAGTGGACAGGAATCGCATTTGGGATTTTTGGGCGTGCATATTGTGGCGCCAAAATCCATTATTGCCTGATTATAAGCTGCCGGTCTGTCGGCATCAAAGGCTTCTTTTGCCAGTTTACCGAAATGTTTCTTCCCTTCGCTGCTGTCATATGGAGTCTCATCAGAGTGGTAACGTGCCAGCACTCTATATACATTGCCGTCAATCACAGGCTGAGCTTCATTGAATGCAAAAGAGGAGATGGCTGCGGCAGTATATGGGCCTATACCTTTTAGTTTCAATAAGTCTTTATAATTTCCGGGAAATATTCCCTGAAATTCATTGACGATCGTTCGGGCTGTATGCAAGAGATTTCGGCAGCGCGAGTAATAGCCAAGCCCTTCCCACAATTTAAACACTTCCTGATCTGCCGCTGTCGCCAGCAGCTGTACATTGGGGTAATGCCGGATAAATCGCAAATAATAGGGCAGTCCCTGTTCTGCACGTGTTTGCTGCAGAATAATTTCTGACAACCAAATTTTGTAGGGGTCTTTCTCTTCCTTCCAGGGCAGGGTTCGGTCATTATCGCGTTCATGCCAAGAGAGGAGTAATTCTCTAAATACCTTGTTTCGCATAGCTGAGTACAAAAGTAAAGGCTGCCATCGAAAGAATCGAGGCAGCCCTAATTTAAATTGATATCTGGGTTTTGTATTATTTCAGAATTTCAATCTTCCGATTTACTAATCCTTTATCGGTCTGGATGCGTAGGTTATACACGCCCGGAGCAAGTGTTTGTCCCAGTGAAATGGTATATTTATTACCGTTTGCTTTCACATTGCGATCTACAAACACTTCCTGACCCACGATATTGTAAATACTTACGCCACTGATATTTACGTCGCCTTCTGTTTCCAGCGTGATTTGTTCACCATGGCTTGGATTAGGATACACTTTGATGTTTAAGTCATTTTCTGCACCGTTGATACCCGTACCAAAAATGGTTACCATAATACTATCTGCGGTTTGCCCACAAATACTATTGGTTAATAGTTTCACCCAGTAGTTACCGTTTCCGGGGAATACGTATGGTGAAAGCATTGTAGGGCTAGAGCCAGAGCTAATGGTGTCATCTTCGATTACCCAAATGTACTCTACTACGTGTTGTGGGTTCATAGCAGTGAAGTTAAATGAAGTAGGTCCTACTGCAGTGACGCTGATACCGTCAACATGAGGCATTTGACCAGACACTACAATGTTTGCAGTGTCCACTTTCAAACATCCTTCCGCACTAGTTACATACACAATATATGTTCCGGCCGCTCCTACTGTGATGGTTCTGGATGTTGCACCAGTGCTCCAATAATAGCTACCACCGTTTTCTCCGTCAGGACCGGCATCTAGTACTTTGGTAGCACCTTCACATAGATTCAATCCATTTGCAGCGAGATTTACACGAGGATTGCTTCTGATGAAAATGTTTAATGTATCGTTAGTAGTACATCCGTATTGGTTGGTAACAGCAACATGGTACACACCAGAAGAGTTAATCAATCTAGTGCTGTTGGTTGTGTTGTCATCCCATAAGTAAGTGGTACCGGCAGGTTGAGGACCAGCATCTACTGTGAATGAAAGGCCATCGTCCACACAAGTATCCAAGTTGGTGCCTAAATCCACTTGAGGGAATTCTCTGATATAAGCCACAACTGGAACCGGAGGGGTTTCACAGCCACCAGTAATAGAAAGTCTGATATTAGGACGGCTGGTAAGTAAGGAACCGGTTGATGGCGCGGTACATACTGTAGCTACATCAGATTGATAATAATGGGTAGCATTGAAGGGCAAACCTGTAGTGTATTTAACAGAGTGTCCCGAGCTCCAAGAAGTATTGTTGAAACAGGTTTCGATAATGATATTAGATACACCATCCCAATAAAATGGAGTCTGTAAGGTAAATGCTGCTACAGAGTTTGCAGTTGGTATATAGGCACCGGTGTGCGTATAAACGGTAGTCAAACCTGTTTCCCAAGTTGTAGACAGGGTCGTGATATTGGTTTGTTTCATTGCAAAATACAGACCATTCATAGGCAGGCCGGAAGCGGCAACTACATCAAATGCGATCTCAGTAATAGTACCGGCAGTCAAACCTGCGGCTACCAATTCAGATGCTCTGATTAGGTATTGGTTTTTCAGTCCCCAGTAAAGCGTATAGAACGGGTTAGGGTTACCGCTAGAAGTGGTGGTGCCATTACCTATCCAAGTAGGTTGCATAGGAGCAGAGCCAGTACCCGCAGTCACATAATATGTGGTAGTGGTATCGATGTTTGGAGTAGTGAACGTGTTACCTTGATGTAAAGAAGGTCCGCCCATTGCTCCCTGTGGATTATCATACCATCTAATTACCGAGTTGGTACCAGGCGTTGCCTGCAAGGTTACAGAACCCGGACCACAACGCTCATCTTCCAAGGTACTTACCAGCTGCGGTGTCACTACAAAGATTTCTTTGTCTACTGTATGACATACGGTATTGTTGCCATTGATTACAGCACGGAACCATGTGTTAGCCGAAATAGTTGGCGATACGAAGCTTGCAAAGTTGGCGCCAGGCACGTTGGTCCATGTTGTACCATTGGTGGATTGCTGCCATTGTACACTTCCCGGAGCGAAGGAAGTATCAGTAGCCAACATTAGTTCGGCTTCATCGCTTACACACAAAGTATCCAATACTGCATCGATAGTGTTGTTGGCAGGTTGCACCCAAATATTAAAGGTGTCCGCTCTTGCACATACGGTATTGGCCACTGTGGTATCACCACCAATGCCATAGAATGTGTGCGGTCCGGAAACATTTGATTTGAAATATACAGTGGTAGCCGGGCCTCCCGTATAAGGAATCGTAGCCGCTGCATCTGTATAAAGATTGGTATTTGGATAGAATTTGTATGGCTGATACTGTCCGTTAGTAGGTAATGTGACGGAGAATGTGGCCACCGCATTGTTACAAACAACAGGTGGAGCCACTTTGGTAACCGCAGCACCATTGTTCACTGTAGCCACTACGGGTACGCGAGGAGAGGCCTCACATCCGGCTGTGATTTTAAAGCGCATGTTAGGACGGCTGGTTAATAATGAACCAGTGCCCGGAGAACTACAAACGTTATTTACATCGGACTGGTAATAGTGCGTTGCATTAAAGCCCAATCCTGTAGTATATCTCACCGAGTGGCCGGAGCTCCAAGTGGTATTGTTAAAGCAGGTTTCAATAATGATGTTCGAAACACCGTCCCAAACAAATGGTGTTTGGAAAACAAAGTTATTGACACTATTAGCAGTCAAGTTTAGTGCGCCGGTATGGGTGTAAACAGTAGTAAGGCCTGTTTCCCATGTACTCGTTAGCGCAGTGATGTTGGTTTGCTTCATTGAGATGTAGAAGTTGTTCATTGGCAGACCACTGTTGGCTACAACGTCGAAACCCAACTCAGTAATGGTACCTGCGGTCAAACCTGCAGCTACTAATTCAGAAGCTCTGATTAAGTATTGGCTTTTCAGTCCCCAGTAAAGCGTATAGAATGGATTTGGGGCGCCAGATGATGTAGCCGTTCCGGTACCAACCCATGTCGGAGGCAAGGATGCTGAACCGGCACTTGCTACGGCATAGAAAGTGGTGGTGGCAGGTAGGTAAGGAGTCGTAAATGTGTTACCTGTACCCAAAGGAATACCACCGGTAGGGTCGGCATACCATAATACATTGCTCGTTGAGTTTGCAGGTGTTGCACTTAACGTAACAGGTCCTGGTCCGCAGCGGGAAGCGCCGGTAACAGATACAGTACCCGGGTTATCCACAGTTACTAAAACTGGATCGCTAGTGAGTATTAGCGTAGAGTTACAAAACACCTTACAACGGAAGTATGTATTGGTGGGCATACCCGTTGCTGAGTAGGTTTCGCTGGTGGCGCCGGCAATCGCAGTATATGGTCCGGCAAGAGCGGTAGCGCTTTCCCATTGATAGTTAACGCCGGTTGCTACTGGCATTGTGGCAGACATACTAAGCTCGCTAGTTCCAGACATACACAAGGATGCGGGGTTGGCAAGCGTCGCAACTGTAGTTGGGAATGTAGCACTAGCGCAGGGAGGTGGAGGTAACAATGTGACTTTATAGTCATGTGTTTCGCCCCAGGTATAACTACCACATGGCCCGGTAGGTGCCGAACCGTATACCAAGGTTACACGCATCCGTCTGTCTCCTGCTGTCGCTGTACCAGGTATTGTGATGGAATATGCGCCGGTAGAGGAAATACTAATTGGCCCGAAGGACGCAAGTTCTTCATTTGTTTCAAAAATACCGTTATTGTTTACATCGATATAAATCTTCACATACTCATAAGCACTACCATAGGTAGTAGTGACAGTACCATTATAAGTACCACCTATTACTAAGTCTGGTACACCCAAGGTAGTACTGGTGGTATAATCCATATAACCTCCCGTAGGACACGGAGTGTTCATGTTGGAAAGGGTTACGGTCTGGCCTACAAGGGTTACATCATCGATGTTATCACCCGCGTTGCATCCGGATGAATAGGTAGGCGTACAACTCGCCGGTGCCAGCTGAGCATGGCTCGCTACCGGCCCGGTGGCCGCATGAATGCCGAAAAGTGCGGCCGCTGCTATTAGTTTTGTAAAAATGGGTTTCATATCCAATAGTTGTTCATGTTAATAGAATCTGACAACGAATATAACGATTTTTATCAAAGTGAGAAAAATATTTGTTAATTTTTCACTGTTCAGCTTAACAATCTTATTAATGAAAATCGTGTTATTTCCGCGTTATTACGATGAGATGTTCTAATTTTTATAGTGTGGTACCCATGAATATCTATTATTAATTGAATATATAAATATTATTGCCAAAATTATTAGATAAACCAGTACACTTACTCGATCTCCTTATTTGCTAAGTAAATATTCTATTGTGCGGGGAAAAAAGAAATGTTCTAAATGATGGATGCGCGCCGCTAGGCTATCGCCGTTATCATCTTTTTCTACCCTGCATCTTGCCTGAACGATAATATTACCTTCATCGTAATGCTCGTTCACATAATGTATGGTAATGCCGCTTTCTTTTTCACTATTTGCAATTACTGCCTCGTGAACGTAATGTCCATACATACCCTTGCCTCCATATTTGGGTAATAATGCAGGATGAATGTTCACAATCTTATCTGGAAAGGCTTTCACAATATGCTCCGGCACTTTCCAAAGGAAACCTGCGAGCACGAGCAAATCTGGTTGCAGTTGTTGTAGCTCTTGCAAAAAATCTTCAGACTTAAACTTCGCTCTGTCAATTTGTATTAGTGGAATGTTGAGCCGTTTGGCGCGCTCAATTACGCCCGCCTCAGGATTATTGCATACGATAGCTACAGCGTGAGCCAGATTTTTACCTTCGAAATAAGATACAATGGCTTCTACATTGGAGCCCGAGCCAGAGGCAAATAAAATTATATTCTTCATGTGGAAATTTATCAATGCACTTAAGTGTGGGATAATATATTATTCAGTAAGTTAAAAATATTTATCTACAAGATATACCAGGGCTGTCATGGCAGCAGCTCCCATAAGTAGTTCCCTCCTGTTTACGGTTTCATAAGTGTCCTGTGCGCAGTGGTGTATATCAAAATAGCGTTGGGTATCGGGCAGCAGGCCTGCTACCGGGGTTTGTAATTTTTTATGCAATGGATTGATGTCTACTCCACCGCCGGGTTTAGAAAAATCATAAACACCCAAATCGAAAAGAATGTCGCTCCAGGAGCGCACTAGCTCTTTGAGTTGTTCGTCCATGCTCATGCTGAAACCTCTTGGGGAAAATCCTCCTGCATCGCTCTCCAGGGCAAAGAGATGTTGCTCTCCATGCTCTAGGGCAAAATCTGCATAAACTTTCCCGCCGGCAACGCCATTTTCTTCATTGGCAAATAACACCACTCTAATAGTATTGCGAGGTCGCATGCCCAATTGTTTGAAGGTGCGTAACACCTCTATAGATTGCACACAGCCGGCTCCATCATCATGCGCGCCTTCACCTACATCCCAGGAATCATGGTGGGCGCCAACGGTGATGATTTTGTTGCTTTGCCCTTTTATTTCACCGATAACATTATAGGACAAGACACTGTCTTGCATTCCGCAATGGGAGCGCAGTGTGCCCGTTAACGTTTTTCCGGATTTTATCCAGGCACTTAGGCTGTCTGCGGCCTTGTTGCTTATAGCTATGGCCGGAATTTTTCGTTTGGCATTACCATAAGAGGTGACACCGGTATGGGGAAGGTCATAACTGCCTGCTCCTGTGGACAGAGAGCGGATAACAAAAGCACTGGCACCCTTCTCAGCCGCAATGGCCGGGCCACTAAAACGATTGCTGCCTACCTCACTATATCCGTCGAAGGTGCAAGGAAAATGCTCGGGGAAGGGTACATTTAGAAAAGCAATTTTACCTTTGAGTGTAGCGGTGTCCACATTTTTTAGGTCTTCAATACTTTCAAATAATACAATATTTCCACTAAGCTTCTTGCCTCCTGTACCTTCAGAATTGCCTAAAGAAAGCATGGGAATATCAATGTGTCTACTGCCATTGCTTACACTGAATGATTCGGCTCCGCGCACCCATTTGGGTACCTTTACTGCTTGCAGCCACACGGTATCGGCTCCGGCCTCCATTAATACAGACTGCAACCATGCGACCGTCAGTTGCTCCTGCTCAGAACCACTAAGTCTATGGCCAATTTTCTTGCATAGGTAATGCAAATCTTGGTAAGCTTTGCCATTAATTAAGACATGCTCGGTGATATTGCTCACTACATGCTTATCATTCAGGCGCTGAGCTTTGGCGAAAAGGGGAGCCAGGCTCAGTAAGCAACAGATGCTTATCTGAATAAGTCTCATACAGAAATAGTTTTGCCACACTAAAATATCTTGCCGCTTTGAGCAGGATGGTTTTTTAGCTTAATATTTGAATGTACACTGTGGCAAAGATAGTTATATACAAGCTATCTTTGCCGATTGCAGAATGCATTTTCATCAAGCAAAATTTTTCATGACTCATGACAGCAGATAGTACTCCGGTGGTGGTAAAGAAAGTGGTTAAAGAGACTGATAATGCCAAAAGTATATTTATTGAGCGCAAAGACGGCCTCCCGATTAGCTATCAGCCGGGACAGTTTCTGCACTTTGGCTTCAAGCAAATGCACGAAACCGCTTATCGTTCTTATTCACTCTCCACGGTGCCGGAGGAGGGCGTAGCCTTTACCGTAAAGGAAATGGAGAATGGAAATATTTCTCGTTTGCTGCAAAAAGTACAACCGGGGGAGGAGCTGAATTTGATTTCAGTAGGGGGCAAGTTTGTACTTCCTTCTGAAATGGGTCATATCAAACAGGTGTTTTTGTTTGCGGCAGGTAGTGGCATTACCCCTGTGTATGCTATCTTAAAACAATTGCTCTGGCATTATCCGGAGGTAAATGTTTGCTTGGTGTATAGTAATAGCTCCCGCCGCAGTACTATTTTTTATGATGCCCTTCTGGCCTTGCAAGAGCAATATTCACATCGCCTGAGTATTAAATTCATCTTCAGTGATGATAGCAACATCCTAGCTGCAAGACTTAGTGGTTTTGGCTTACAGGAACTTATGGCTCAGGTGCGTAAGGCAGAATGGGAGCAGGTGCTGGTGTATTGCTGCGGACCTGTATCTTATATGGATACGATAAAGATTACTTTGTTTACAGAAGGGGTAAAGGCACATCAGTTTTTTATGGAGTATTTTGATACTGCATCTGACGATATGATGGTGCCCCCTCCTGATAAGGAACCTCATAGGGTCAAAGTCATATTGGGAGGTAAGGAACATGATATTGAAGTACAATATCCCGACACCATATTATCTGTAGGGGTTAACTCTGGTATTAAGATGCCGTATAGTTGTCAGTCGGGGCAGTGTGGCAGTTGTACAGCCCGATTGAAATCGGGTGAAGTATGGCTGATGTATAATGAAGTGCTCACTCCTGACGAATTGCAGCAAGGCCTCATCCTCACTTGTATGGGTTGTCCGGTGAATGGGGATGTGGTGATAAGTTATGATGAATAGATTATGTGCCCGGTAGCGCGTCAGGGACAGTAACATAAAGCAGTTGAGTAGCTCGGCTTTTTGCCGGGATTGTAATAGGCACAAGGCAGCGGTTGGGTACGCCTTAAAATGGATACCTTGCACGCCCTTTATCACACCTTAGCCATTCACATTGGTCCTTAAGCAGGGTAAATAAGAAAAATGGCCGGTCTCTTATGGATATCAATCGTTTCGCGAGCCCAATCGGCCAGAGTCATGCTGCGTATCTGCTGTCCGGGGTCGGTGATATCTACCGCAATGCAGAGTTTGGTTTTTTTAGGATGACAGTTCTTGATTAGCTCTTCAATTAAGGTATTGTTCCGGTAGGGAGTTTCAATAAAAATTTGGGTTTCAGAAAGGGAATGTGCCGTATGTTCCATTTCCTTTATAGCCTTGCTGCGCATAGGCTCTTTTACGGGCAGGTACCCCAAAAATCGGAAGCGCTGCCCGCTAAATCCCGAGGCCATCAAGGCCAGGAGTATAGAGCTAGGGCCCACATAAGGCATGACCTTTGCACCAAGCTGCTGTGCATAAGCCACTACCTCTGCACCAGGGTCGGCTACACCAGGGCAGCCGGCTTCGCTCATGACACCTACATCATAACCCTTTGTCAGCCAGTTTTTCAACAATGCTGTGTCAATACCTTTCTGTTTGTTTATCTCACAAAAGTTTATACTATCAATATCCACATCTTTGTCAAAGGCCTTGAGCATGCGACGCGCAGTGCGCAGATTTTCTACGAAATAATATTTGAGCCTTGTGGCTTGAGTACGCACCTCCTCGGGAATAGTGCCGGTCTGCTCAGGTGCCAGTGGCACGGGTATTAAATGTATGCTACCTAACATCATAGAAGGCTTTGTGTGTTACTTATTCTGCCCAAAGGTAACATTTCATTATTTTTGCCTGAAATATGAATTTTAAGCAATTATGCCTGCTTTTGTATGTGGTGCTCCCTGTAGCTTGCCAGCAACCGCCATCGGACCGGCAATGCATGACTGTATTAGAGAGGGATAGTCTTATCGGTAATATTGCGGCTCAGCTGCCCGAAGCGGCTCTAGTGCTCCGGCGAGGGAATGATATCACCAGTATAATGCTTGCAGGAATGAATATCCATGACAAACGATTCTCACATATGGGTATCTGCATCAGAGGAGCCTCCGGGCCGATAGTGTACCATATTGTGGGGGCAGAATCGGGGAGGGAAGATTTTATACGCAAGGAAAATGTGGAGGATTTTTTTGATGTAGCTAATAATAATGCTATAGGATACGCTCCGCTGGTACTGAGCGATGCAGAACTGCGTCGGCTCGACCGTACCCTCTATAACTGGTATAGACAACGAATACCTTTTGATATGAGTTTTGATATGAGTACAGACGACAGTATGTACTGCTCAGAATTGGTGGCGAAGGCCTTGAAGGAGCTGTGGCCGGAGGATAGTATCAGCTATACCGACACGCTGGGTTTACGATATTATGCTGTGGATAATGTATTGGCTTTTCACAAAGTGGATAGTGTGCGGTATTTTGGTTTTTGTACGGAGTGAGGCCGAGGGTAGATATTTGAAAACCATAATCGCATATAAATAACTACATTTGCAGAGTATATTTCCAATTCTAGCGACGAATCAGAATGAAAAAGATAGTAAAGTTTGTTTCTCTGTTGTGGGCTTTGATTTATCTGAGCTCTTGCAAGCCTAAAACTCCTGAACAGGTGGCGGAGCAGTTTGTGACTAGCTTTCACAATCTGGAGTACGACAAGGCTAAAAGATTGGCCACAGAGACCACAGCCAAGCAGTTGGATATGTATGCGCAGCTGGCATCTACGGTACCCGAGTCAGACCGCAAGCCGGGCTCGAAAGTAGGCATTATCATGGGCGAGGGAAAGGTAGATGGCGACAAAGCTGTGTATTACTACAAGCCCTCAGACAATCCGGTGCCCCATAAGGTAAATCTGGTAAAGGAAAATGGGGAATGGAGGGTGCAATGGAACAAGACAGAAAGCATGACTGTGGAAGAGCAGCCCAAGGCCCCGACTATGGAACAAGAAAATGCCCCGGGCGAAGAAATTAAAATAGATATCGGCCAATAGCAACTGAGCCGGCCTTCAAATATTCCCGCATTTGCTGTTTTGACCGCATCTGCGGGATTTTTTTGTGTCTATTACCTATCCCTTTGTTGGTGCTAATACTCCAGAGGCTTAGGGCAAAACTCTATTTTTAAAAGAATAAGCGGAGTGCAATATTATCTGCATAGAGCTTTCCGGCATCGGTAAGCACTAGGCAATCAGTACTTATGATAAGATGAGCCGGGTCTATTTTTTGTGCGGCAATTAGCAGTTGCGTTTGTGCATCAGTTCCAAAACGCTCTGCAAAATCTGCTAGCGAAATGCCCCACATAGTGCGCAGACCGGTGAGAATGAGTTCATTCATTTGGTCAGCAATGCTCAGGTGTTCTATTTCAAAAGCCTGTGTTTGGTTGTTGATAGCCTTTATGTACAGCGCATTATTGGCAATATTCCATTGCCGGCTATGGCCGTTAAAAGAATGTGCCGATGGCCCAATGCCCAGATAGGGTACACCTTTCCAGTAATTGGTATTATGCTGCGCAAAGAAACCATCCTTTGCAAAGTTGGAGATTTCGTAGTGTACGAAGCCTGCTTCTTTAAGCATGCCTAGCATTATTTCAAACTGAGTAGCTGCCTGTTCACTCATAGGGGCTGCTACTTTACCTTGTTTTATCTGATGAGCGAGCGCTGTGCGTTCCTCAACAGTAAGTGCATAGGCAGAGATATGCTGTATACCGGAGTTTATAGCCGTAAATAGATTTTCTTGCCACTGTTCGTCACTTAGCCCGGGAGTGCCATAAATAAGGTCTATAGTGATATTGTCGAGACCGATGTCCTGCGCAGTTTTTATGGCATCAAGTGCCTCGCTGGCAGTATGCGCTCTATTCATAAAACGCAAATCTTGCTCCACAAAAGATTGCACACCAATACTCAGTCTGTTGATGCCCAATCGTTTGAGCATGCTCAGGTAGTTGGCATTCATATCATCCGGATTGGCTTCCAGAGTACATTCACCCAGTTTTTCCAAATTATAATGCTGGTGCAGCGTGTGCATAATACTTTGCAGCTCCTCTTCGGTAAGTAAACTGGGAGTGCCCCCTCCAAAATACAAAGTGTTTACTGCTGCCTCACCAAGATAGTCCTTGCGTTGTACAAGCTCTTGATTGAGTGCATTTACCATATCGCCTTTGTGGCGCATAGAGGTAGAAAAGTGGAAATCGCAGTAGTTACAAGCTTGTCTGCAAAAAGGTATATGGATGTAAATGCCGGCCAAGGAAATCGTTTATATTGATGCTAAAACTGCAAATTTCATTATTTTCGCTTTTAATAACTAATTGTTGTCATTTTAGATGGAAAGTTGAGACTACCTTTACGCTAAATGATAATGGAGGAGTAAGCAGCGATAAAGCGTGCACACTTTAAATTATAAAGATATGAGCATTAAGTATATTTCTTTCCTATTGCTGATGCTGATGGCGGTATGCACAAGCCATGCGCAGCAGCAGACAAATATGAGCAAAGTGACCAAAACGGCAGAGTGTGCCGATTTGAGTGTGCATGCCAAACTGGTAGATTTGAATAAGGCTTTAGAGTCGGAAAATTATAAGTTAGCGTTTTTCTACTCCGGCAATGTGCCATCAAAGGCGCTGATGAGTGTGCGTCTTGACTGCAAAGCAGGCGAGCGCATCGCAATAAAGTATGTAGTGGGCAAGAACGCTTCGCGTTATCAGCTTAATGTCATAGACCCCCAAGTACAGCATGTGGTGAAAGCAAAAGCAAAAACCCGTGGCAATGAGCTCACTGTAGTAGAAGAAAGTTTTACTGCCAAAACTGATGGCGTTTATGTACTGGTATATTCTCAGACGGCCAAAGAGGAAAATTGTATAGGACTCTCAGTGTTTAAAAAATAGGCGGGCTTTTTAGACTTTTACATAGGGATGAGTAAACCATTAGCGAAGACCTCGCTACTAATTTTTACCAATAATATTCTGCTAAGTTTAGCCAGAATCATTCCTATGTCATTTTATGCCAAAAGGCTTGATCTACACGACTTCGGAATTTACCAAAACTACTGGATTCAGTTCAACACGCTATTTGCCATTGCAGGATTAGGTTTTTCTTCTTTTTTGCTGGCTTACAGACCAGAAAAGCTTTTACAAATTCTAACCCAGCTCAAGGTAGGGCAGAAAACGGCGGCGGTATCCATTATGCTGGTTTGTGCCCTTGTCTTTGCCGGCATTCAGTGGGGGAATACCTTTTTTATTTTTTCCTTTTTCTTCTTTCTATTCAATGCCATATCGCTTATCCTCAATCACTTTTTGATAGTGTTTAAGCGCTATGCAGCACTCACCATTATCAATGCATTGTATTGTGTTCTGTTTTTTGGAGCGCATTGCTGGGCACTTGGGGCAGGACAGTTTAGTTTTACTAATCTGGTAGCTTTGCTGAGTATATTGCTGCTGGGGAAAATGCTGGTTTCCGGCAGAATGGTTGCTCAGGCCTTCTCTGCACTCAGCCCAAGCGATGAACCCTTTCATCCGAAGCAGTTTTGGAGTTTTTGGCGACATATGTATTTTTTTGAGCTGTCGCAGCTGCTTATTGTAAACGCTGACAAGTTTGTACTGTCGCTGTTGGTAGAGGAGAAAGTATCTGCGATTTATCAGAGCGGGGCATTTTCCATTCCCTTACTTTCTGCAATGTTTGGTTCGGTAAGCAGTGCAGCGCTTATGCAGCTCGCCACCAGCCAAAAAGACAAAGTGAGTCAGGCCGATATATTGCGCAAAACCAGCAAGCTATTAGCTTCGGTGGCTTTCCCGGTATTTTTCTTTTTCTACTTTTTTAGTAGTGAGTTTTTGTATTTGCTCTTTTCGCCCGAGTTTACAGAGTCGGTGCCTATATTTAAGATGAGTCTGTTGATGATTCCTTTTTCAGCCTTCAATTTCTCGGTGCTCTTAAAGCATTATGAGCAGGGCAAGGCTATCAATATGGGAGTGCTAGCCGATGTATGCACTACCGGTATCACTGTTTGGCCACTTTACTATTGGATGGGGTTGAAGGGTATTCCGCTGGCCTTTGTTTTGGGTACTGCAGCACAAATGACGGTATATCTGGTGCATCATGTGCGCATTCTGGGTATGGGTTTACTATCATTTATTCCACTTCGTTTCTGGCTCATAAGTATTGCTTACTATGCACTGCTCTGTTATGTGCTACACATGATTACCTCATCCCTGCAACTATCCAATTTTCAAAGCCTTTTATTAGCCGGTTCAGTAGTGGGTATTAGTGTATTGGCCAATTTTTCCCTTTTCAAGCGTCACTCCTATTAAAGCGGCGCATCCGCTGTCGGAGCAGGTGATATCAAAACTTGTTTATGAAATCACAAATATCTATATGCGTATCAAAATAATAGTTCATAATAAAAGGGCTAAAGTTCTTAAATTGCTAATTTTGTGTGCATAGATGAAACATGGCCACCGGATATGTACAGTTGCTTTGTTATTTAATTTGAAAACATTTTAACCCTATATCATTTTGATTGAGAATAAGAATATTATAGAAAAAGAGGTGGATGCAGTCCTGATTGGTTTAATCACCAAAGATCAGACTGAGACACAGCTTAACGAGTATCTGGATGAATTGGCATTTCTTGCAGAAACAGCAGGAGCACGAGCTATTAAGAAATTTGTGCAACGATTGCCGCATCCTGACAGTAGAACCTTTATTGGTAAAGGAAAGCTGGAAGAAGTAGCCGCATTTGTAAAAGCCAAAAATATCGAATTAGTAATTTTTGATGATGAGCTTACTGGCTCGCAAATCAGTAATGTACAGAAGGAAGTAGGGGTGAAGGTGATAGACCGCTCAGACCTTATTTTGGATATCTTTGCCCGCAGGGCAAAGACTGCTCAGGCAAAAACTCAGGTAGAGCTTGCACAGTATCAGTATATTCTGCCTCGACTAAGGGGTATGTGGAGTCACCTGGAACGTCAGGGTGGTGGTATTGGTTCTCGCGGTCCCGGTGAAACCGAGATAGAAACCGACCGCCGTATTGTAAAGGATAAGATAAGCCTTTTGCGTAAAAGGCTTGCTGAAATTGATCGTCAGTCTCAAACCCAGCGGCAGCAAAGAGGTGAGTTTATAAGAGTGGCACTGGTGGGATATACCAACGTGGGCAAAAGTACATTGATGCGTGTAATCAGTAAAGCAGATGTATTTGCAGAGAATAAACTGTTTGCTACTTTAGAGACCACTACCAGGAAGGTTGTGTTCGAGCAAACCCCCTTCTTACTTAGCGATACGGTAGGGTTTATCCGAAAGTTGCCCCACCATCTCGTGGAGAGTTTTAAATCCACTTTGGATGAAGTGCGAGAGGCAGATATTTTGCTGCATGTGGTGGACATTTCCCACCCTCAGTATGAGGACCAAATAGGTGTGGTGAATGAAACCTTACAGGAACTGAAAGCTTTTGAAAAGCCAATTCTTATGATTTTCAACAAAATGGACAAATATGTTGAAGAGACATTTGACGAATTCCTTTCAGAAGATGTGAAGAATGAATTACTAAATCAGCTTTATCGTAGATGGGATAATCTGACACACGGAAATGCATTATTTGTTTCTGCAGCAGAGATGACGAACATCAATATTCTGAGAGAAACATTGCTGCGAAAGGTAAAAGAACTGTACGAGCAAAGATATCCCTATCTGACTCAGTTTTACTAATGAGAAAAATTGAGCAGTATGCCGGAGCGGGCACTATAAAACGCATGGTGGTGCCGGCTCCGTTTTTGATTTTAAAAAGTATCAAGAAATTATAACAGTATAAAATTAAGAGGAGGTGGAACTATGAATTGTAAACTTTCGGTTAACGTAAACAAAGTGGCTACGCTCCGTAACAGCCGTGGTGGTAATAATCCCAATTTGTTGCAGGTGGCACTAGACTGTGAGCGTTTCGGTGCGAATGGTATCACTGTGCATCCAAGGCCGGATGAGCGTCATATACGTTATGCAGACGTGTATACGCTAAAAGAACATTTAAAGACCGAATTCAATATTGAAGGCAATCCTAAAGAAGATAAATTTGTACAACTGGTATTAGACACCCAACCAACTCAAGTGACTTTAGTGCCGGATGCTCAAAACCAGCTGACATCCAATCATGGTTGGGATACGGTAAAAGAGCGGGCATTTTTGCAAGAAATAATTCCTGTTTTTCAGAAAGCTGGTATTAGGGTTTCAGTGTTTGTAGACCCTGTAGCTGATATGGTGCTTGCTGCCAAAGATTGCGGCGCAGACCGGGTAGAACTTTATACAGAAGCATATGCGCGCGAATATAATGCCGACCCCCATGCCGCGATTAAAGATTACATTAATGCGGCTAAAACGGCAGAACAATGCGGTTTGGGATTGAATGCCGGGCATGATTTAGACCTGCAAAATCTCAGATTTTTCAATCAAAATATCCCTAATCTCCTCGAAGTGTCTATAGGACATGCATTAATTTGCGACGCTTTATATCTGGGTTTGCAAAATACTGTGGCTATGTATCTAAGATGTTTGCAATAATCTGCGTCTTAGGATTAGGTAAGCAAAAATATAAGCTTATTCCCAACTGTATGAAGAGAATCTATTTTCTAATAATTTTCATGCTAGGCTTGCTGGGGCAGCATAAAAGTAATGCCCAGCCTTCACTGAAGAATGTCGTGGGTGTAAATGCATTACAATCTGCCTACAGTGCTATAGGACTGGGGCTTTATTATGAGCGTTTTGTGACCCCTAATGCAAAGCTGAGCCTAACGCTTCCGGTGTCTGTTGGATGGATTAGTGACAACGGATACCGCCCCCCTATGCAATACAGCGAGTCATTGCCGGTTTATTTGGTCAATCCCGGGGTTAAAATATATCCCTTTGGCAGCAAGAAGTTTTTTAGCTATGCTGTAGGTCCCTCGGTATTTGCCCATATTGGTCGTACAGATTATATTTTTGGGAATGTAACACAGCCACATTATAACAAAGATGAAGTGCTATTATTTGACTATGTTACTGCAGGGGTTTGTCTCAATAATTATATCAACTTCAAAGTGACCCGCAGCTGGTCATTCGGCTTAGAGCTGGGACTTGGTCCAAGCTTTTATAATCGCTATACACCTACAGACGGGAGTATGGTTATTGATGGGGGTACGTATGTGTTTCAGCACGCAAGTTTTCAAATAGCATACAGGTTTTAGCGCCGAAATATTTTCAAATTTTTATTTTATTCAACCATTATGAAAAAAATCAGTTTAGTATTATTAGCAGGAGCGATGAGCGTCTTGGGACATGCTCAAAAGACTAACGATTATGGTCGTAATATTTTCAGACTTTATCCGTTAAACGTGTTTTCATCCGGAAATGTTGGTGTGGGCTTGTCCTATGAGCGTATATTGAGCTCAGACGGAAAATTCGGACTTAAAATCCCGATACACTGGGGAGTGGACGAGGCAAACGATGGTTATTACTCAGATGATGTGATTACTCGTAGTGGTATTATGATTAACCCTAGTGTTAAATTCTATCCCGCGGGCCAGCGAAGAGTTACTTATGGATTAGGATTCTCGCTTTTTGGTGTCTGGGCCAACAATGATTACTATAAATATGACAATGGCTTTGTGCGCAGAGTGGATGGCACCAGAGAGCAGATGGGCATGCTGTTAGAAAACAGTGTTCAGTTTAACCTGAGTCCAAAATTCAATATCGGTCTGGAACTTGGTATTGGCCCAAGCTATATCAACAGATATACAGAAAATGGAAGAACTTACAATGATGGCATTACCGCGATGGGTTTATTTAACTTTCATGTAGGTTATCGCTTCTAAGTAAAAGCATGATGGCAAGACGAATCTATACACTCTTCGCAATACTTATGGTGCTTGGCAGCTCTGCCTGGTCGCAGGGCTATATGCATAATCTCCGCCTTGCCCCTCTAAGTTTGTTTACCGGAGGCACCGGAGCCGGTATTAGCTATGAGGCTTTCACCGATGAGAGCAGAAGGGTAAGTGTGGTGCTGCCCTTGCAGTTTGGGTTGCGCAATAGTTCAATAGGTAATAATATGACTGCCACGCAAGAGCAGAACTACTCTGTAATGATTGCTCCCGGCGTTCGTTTATACCCTATGGGCAAGAGTACTCTGAGCTATGTAATTGGAGCATCTTTATTTGCTACCTATGGTAGGGATAACGGATATGCGTTCGGGGGGAGTAGTAGTTTTGTAGCCTATGCTGAACGCAGAGAAATGCGATGGGGTTCTGTAGTAAGCAACAGTCTTACATTAGACCTGAGCCCTAGAATAAATATTGGGTTAGAATTACTGTATGGTTATAGCTTTCAGTCCAGATTTAAAAATAAGCAGAATGACATGAACACCGTAGAAGGTGTAAAAGAAATGCTGAGCCTTAATTTTCAAGTGGGCTACCGCTTTTGATGAATAGTGCTTCGGACATCTTGCCGGCGCTACATCAGATTCCTGAGATAATGAGCTATGAAAATCCGATAATAGGGTGTATCCAAATATGCCCTGTTATCGGATTTTTGTTTACGCCCTTATATCGAGTTGGGTTGTTGTAATAAACCCAGATTACGCATTAGGAATTTAAAAGAAAATTATTATGGCAAATAATCCACAAAATAGTGAAAAAAGCATAATAAATTATGGTTTTTGAGCTATTGAAGTGGATTAGAAGCAAGAATAATTTTATATAAAGA
>DATGQB010000079.1:0-3843 GCA_035304405.1 Edaphocola sp. | reverse complement strand
CTCTATGCACCATACTGAATGGGCTGCCAAAATGTGAGTGATATCGGAAGTAGCTGCGCCCTGCAGCGAGGACTTGAAAGGGATAGCCAGACCCGCCGCAGCCCTTATACTGGTAACGCTGTTTTGAGTCAATACCTCGGCCTTCCCATTGCTTCCGGCAGGAAATACGGCGGCGGGGCACGCCCAAAACAACAAAAAAACCCAATGCTGATGTGCATTGGGTAGAGAATTATGCGATAAGCTTTGGCTTAGAAGAAAATACCTAAGCGTAAGGCTATATTATTGAAGCGTACATTACCATCTCTAAAGCTGTTGTTCACTTCGATTTCGCGGTTGCTATTGTCATAGAGCTGGAAGTTTTGCGGATTGGTGATATCCGGCACGAAACCGTTGTTGAAGAACAAGCCGATATAAGCTGCCAGCTTGTCGGTGAGCGGATATTCCGCACCGATACCAAGGTTCATTTGGAAGTTAACCGGAGCAAAACCTGGATTCAGAGTACCTCTTGAGCCCAGCTTGTCTTTTTCTTTGCTAATAGAGATAAGGTTTTCCTCAGCATCCCAGTATTTTAAATCATAAGCTGCCTTTTTGGCCACTCTAACACCAAAAGTGAGGCCCGCCTGCCCAAAAAATCTGAAGTTGGAGATAGGGTCTGTTCTTAATTTAATAGCCACAGGAATTTCCAGAAGGCTGAGGTTATAATCAAAAGCAGCATTCTGAATGGTATTGGTTGTAGCAGACTGGTCTGCACGCGCCATACTCATTTTGCCACCACCCATATTCATCTGCAAGCCGGATACTATAGCATAGTTATCCTGAAAATAATACTCTGCCATCAGGCCGTACATAAAGCCTAGCTTAGAGCCATTGTTGGCAATAGTATAATTTTTGGCATCGTCGGTTTTTGATGTAGCCTTCATCCATGCAGAGGTTGGGGCCAGATAAGCACCAAAGCGAAATTTTTTAGTATCAATGCCGTAAGAACCGCTCTGAGCAATTGCTGCGGCCGAAAACATACCTAAGCCGGCGATAGTAAGTAATAATTTCTTCATATTATTATTGTTTTTAGTAAAAGCAAATGCGAAGGTACAGATTTATTTGTTGCTTATGTCTTATTTATGTGTTATTAATCTCCCTTAGCTACTACTTTTGTAAGCTTTGCAGTACCTGTCTCTAATAGGCTGCCCCTACATCATGCCTGCATTCCAGGGCAATATTTTCATTTAGATGCCGTAAATACCTCTTGAAAAGAGATACCGAGCCCTATATCGCTACCTTGCCCCATCCAGCTGGCAAAAATCCTATGGACTGATAAAGGTGGAATGGCTCATAAAATAATTATTTTTTTACTTTGAAAGGTGGCGTACTCATGTCATGAAGCATGGCCTAAAAATGTATTGAATTATAATAACAATCATACTTTTAGTGGCGCCATTTTCCCGACATTGCTCCGATAATCATCGCTTAGGGATTGGTGGAGCAAATTATCCATATGAAGCTAGGCAGGGATGTTGATTGTAGAATTGTATAATATTTAACTATAAGCGAAATATAAGCTTAGAGCAGTTATACTCAGAGCCCGAGGCAGCGCAGCTAAAGTATATAAACCAGCGAAGCTAATCTTACAATGCGCTGTAGCTCAATACAATGTGCTAGCCAGCACGCTGCGAGCACCCCGATGCCACAAAGTTTAAACCGCCCAAAGGCACTGAAAATATGGGTAGGGCAAAATAGGCAAAACCCGCTATCCGAAGCCTTAAGGCACATTATAAATCCACTATCCCATTTAATTGGCATACCTTTGCGAATTATTTCTAAAATATTATATGAGTAGATTCGAAACTTTCGGATTAAAAGAAGAGTTGGTAGAGGCCGTAAAGGCAATAGGATTTGAAAATCCATCCCCTATTCAAGAACAGACAATTCCCCTTTTGGTTCGAGAAAATGTAGACATTACCGCCCTGGCACAAACAGGTACCGGTAAGACAGCGGCCTTTGGCCTTCCATTATTGAACCGTATAGATGTTGCACTTCAAGAAGTTCAGGCATTGGTACTAAGCCCTACAAGGGAACTTTGTATGCAGATACAAGAAGAATTGGTTAAATACAGCCAATTTCTAGACGGTGTAGGCATTGTAGCTGTTTATGGTGGCACTCCCATCGGTGCTCAAATCAGAGATTTGAGACGTAATCCAAAAATTGTGGTAGCCACTCCCGGCAGGCTAATGGACCTGATGGAAAGAGGAGTTATCAACCTTGAAAATGTAAAAACCGTAGTACTCGACGAGGCAGATGAAATGCTGAACATGGGATTCCGTGATGATATCGAGTTCATACTTAAAAATGCAGAGTCCAAGGAAGCTTGCTGGTTGTTTTCCGCAACTATGAATAATGATGTACGCCGTATAGCCGGCCGCTTTATGAAAAATCCTAAAGAGGTGGCTGTGGCGCGTGCCAATATTACCAACGAAAATATTGAACACCAATATTTCGTGACCAGCGCCCACCATCGCTATGATACTTTGAAAAGATTGCTGGACTTCGCTCCGGATATTTATGGTATCATCTTTACCCGTACTAAACAAGACGCTCAGGATGTATCTGAAAAACTGATGCGCGAAGGCTATCTGGTGTCTCCTTTGCATGGTGATATGGACCAGAAAATGCGTACCAAAGTAATGGACAGATTCAAGCGTCGTGCCCTACAGGCTATCGTAGCTACTGATGTGGCAGCCCGCGGTATCGATGTCAATGATATCACCCACGTTATCAACTACGAATTACCTGAGGATGTAGAAAGCTACACCCACCGCAGCGGTCGTACGGCTCGCGCCGGTAAGTCGGGTATCTGTATGTCTATAGTTACACCAAAAGAAATTGGTAAACTAAGACTGGTAGAGCGCGTGGCTAAAACCAAATTTACCAAAACGGATATTCCTGATGGTAATGAGGTGGTGCGCAAACGCTTGTATTATTTCATGGAAAAAATTGAAGGTCTTGCAGGCGAGCCTCAGTTTAGCGAAAAAATGTCTAAGGTTATCAGCGAGCGCTTTGCAGATATAGACAAAGACGACCTGATTCAAAGATTACTATGGCTGCAATTGAAAGATACAATTGCTTCTTACGAGGATGCTCCGGATTTGAACTCTGGATATGCTCAGAAAGACAGTGCTGAGCGTGGTAGCAGAGATGGTAGTTCCAGACTGTTTATCAACCTGGGTACAAAAGACGGACTTAATGCCGGCAAGCTGGTTCAGTTTATTACCGAGCAGACAGATTTTGATCCGAAATTAATCAGCAGAGTTACGGTACGTGAGCTCAGCAGTTTCTTCAACATTCCTTCTGACGCTGTAGATTATATCTCAGCCAATATTACTTCTCGTAAGTATAATAATCGTAAGGTGCGTGTAGAAGAGGCGGATAGAAAGCCTGACTTTGGCGACCGTTCTCGTGGCGGACGCAGAGAAGGCTACAGCCGCAATAGCTCTTATAGCTCCAGACCTAAAGGCGAATTTAGCGGAGAAAAAAGAGGCCCCCGCGCCAGAAAACCACTAAACTAATCGTTTTACATAAGTTAATCTTAATCTCCAGCTCACGGCTGGAGATTTTTTTTGCCCCATCCAAGTGCCGGCTGCCGCATTGATTCCCCTGCCCAAACAGGCCGTATTTAACCATATTGCAGCGCAACCCAAAGTTTTATTATAATAAACCCAGATTACGCATTAGGAATTTAAAAGAAAATTATTATGGCAAATAATCCACAAAATAGTGAAAAAAGCATAATAAATTATGGTTTTTGAGCTATTGAAGTGGATTAGAAGCAAGAATAATTTTATATAAAGA
>DATGQB010000078.1:0-3675 GCA_035304405.1 Edaphocola sp. | reverse complement strand
TCTTTATATAAAATTATTCTTGCTTCTAATCCACTTCAATAGCTCAAAAACCATAATTTATTATGCTTTTTTCACTATTTTGTGGATTATTTGCCATAATAATTTTCTTTTAAATTCCTAATGCGTAATCTGGGTTTATTTGGGAGCGGCATCGTTTACGATAAGCCAATACCTTCCCAGACCTGAACATCAGGCCAAAATGAATATGCTGCTATCCAAATTATATCAATCCGGCTGTAATGCTGTTGATAGTAGCTTCGATTTCTTCTTCGCTCATTTTTATTTTTACGAAGGGCTTGCCTGTGATTTTCTCATACAGCTCGATATAGCGTTCCGAAATTTCAGCAACCTTTTCGTCTGTCATTTCGGGCACTTGCTGGCCCTCTTTGCCCTGAAAACCATTCTCCATAAGCCATTCGCGTACGAATTCCTTGGACAATTGGCGTTGGGGTTGACCCTCTTCTTGCAGCCTGTCATAAGTGTCTGCATAGAAATAGCGGGAAGAATCGGGGGTATGAATCTCATCAATCAGATAAATCTGACCATCGATTTTACCAAATTCATACTTGGTGTCAACCAAAATCAAACCTCTCTGCTTGGCCATTTCCCTACCGCGCTCAAAAAGCGCCTTGGTAATGCGTTCCAACTCAATATATTCTGCCTCGGATACCAGGCCGCGCGCTATAATTTCTTCTCTGGAGATATCCTCATCATGCCCCTCCATAGCTTTGGTAGAAGGCGTGATTATAGGCTCAGGGAAGAAGTCATTTTCTTTAAGCCCGTCAGGCATGCGCACCCCACAAAGCATACGCTCGCCAGACTTATATACACGCCATGCATGGCCAGAAAGGTGGCCACGAATTACCATTTCTACGGGAAAGGTCTCACACTTTCTACCAATGGTAACATTGGGCAAAGAATGACTGTCGATAACCCAGTTAGGAACTATATCTTTAGTAGCCTCTAAATTGACGGCTGCAATTTGGTTCAATACTTGACCTTTATAAGGAATAGGGCGGGGGAGCACTACATCGAATGCGGAGATACGATCGCTCACCACCATAGCCAAATATTTGTCGGCGATGGTATAAACGTCCCTCACTTTTCCTTTATAAAAACCTGTCTGATTATTTAAATGTAACATCTTAAAAAATTGGGTGGCAAATTTAACTAAATATTACTGAAATACCAATGTTAAATTTTGAAGAAAAAATTACCTGCTCTTCAATAACAATCAACACTTTAGATAAATTCCACCTTCCAATTGAGAATCCGAGCATTAAGTTTGCAAACACCAAAACCGCAATTCTTTACTAATTTTGTGGCAAATTATGTCAGACAAAGCTTTGCCCACAACCATTTTACTGCTCACGCCGCCTTTTACCCAGCTCAATACCCCTTACCCGGCCACGGCCTATCTAAAAGGATTTTTGAACACCAAAGCCATAGCCAGCGAACAGGCTGATTTGGGCATAGAAGTGATTAATGCCCTTTTTTGCAGTTCGGGCTTAAGACAGCTATTTGAGCGGGTGAAGCAAGGCAATTACCCCCTAAGCCGTAATGAACGTCGCATTATGGCCATGGAAGAGGATTATCTGGCTACCATCGATGCTGTAATAGCATTCTTACTTGACCAAAACCCAACATTGGCGCATAGCATTTGTAGCGGCAATTATCTGCCGGAAGCCGGACGATTTGAACAAATTGCTGATTTGGAATGGGCATTCGGCAGCATGGGTGTAAGGGATAAAGCAAGACATTTGGCCACATTATACCTGGAAGATTTGGGCGACCTGATACAGCATACCGTAGACCCACTGTTTGGCTTTAGCAGATATGCCGAGCGACTATCTGCCAGTGCCAATAGTTTTGACGAGCTCTACCAGAACCTGCAAGCGCCGCCTACTTTTATTGATGAGTTTACCCTGAGCATTTTGCACCACAAGCTGGAACAGCTGGAACCCAGATTGGTGGCATTGTCGATACCCTTCCCGGGTAATCTCTACGCCGGTCTCCGCTGCGGACAGTACATCAAACAGCACTTTCCGGACATAAAAGTATGCATGGGCGGTGGCTATGTTAATACAGAACTGCGGTCATTAAGTGAGCCAAGAGTATTTGAATTTGTAGATTTCATCAGTCTGGATGATGGAGAAGTATGCCTGGAGCATATTCTGGAATATGTAGAGGGAAAAAGACCTATTGAACTACTTAAAAGAACTTTTTGTTTGCAAGACAATCAGGTACAATATTTTAATGGCTCTATCAGTAGAGACTACCGTCAGGCAGAAGTAGGCACACCAGATTATGCCGGACTATTTGAGCATCATTATCTCTCCGTTATTGAACTGGCTAATCCCATGCACCGCTTATGGAGTGATGGCCGCTGGAACAAACTGACCCTGGCACATGGATGTTATTGGGGTAAATGCACCTTTTGCGATATAAGTCTGGACTATATCAAGAACTACGAAGCTACTACAGCATCCGTACTGGCAGACCGTATCCAAGAAATAATAGCCAGAACCGGGCAAACAGGATTTCATTTTGTAGACGAAGCGGCGCCCCCAGCCTTGATGCGGGAACTAGCTATTGAGCTCATAAAGCGAAAAGTGAACATCACCTGGTGGGCCAATATACGATTTGAAAAAAGTTTTAGCGCCGACTTATGCCGGCTGCTCGCAGCCTCCGGCTGTATAGCAGTATCGGGAGGACTTGAAGTAGCATCGGACAGACTATTGAAACTCATCAAAAAAGGTGTAAGTGTAGCACAAGTAGCGCAGGTATGTAGCAACTTTACCGAGGCGGGTATTATGGTGCATGCCTATCTGATGTATGGCTTTCCTACTCAAACCGAGCAGGAAACCATAGACAGCCTAGAAGTAGTGCGCCAAATGTTTGAAGCCCAGATTATACACTCCGGATTTTGGCATCAGTTTGCCATGACAGCGCATAGTCCGGTGGGGATGCAGCCTGAAGCCTTTCAGGTCGTGCCTTTGCGTACCGCAGCAGGTAGCTTTGCAAACAATGACATACCGCATGCCGACCCTACAGGAGCTGCACATGAGCAATACGCAGCAGGATTGCGAAAGGCCATTTACAATTACATGCACGGCATTTGCTTTGATTTTCCACTTCAAAGATGGTTTGACTTCCGAGTGAAGCCCACAACCCTTGCTCCGGATTATATAGAGCGTGTTTTAGAAGAAAATAGCGCCAAAATTCTCAAGCCAAGCACGAAGGTATTATGGACAGGCAAAACCGCGGTATGCAAAATCAAACAAAAGTCGAAGAAGCAGAAAGTAATGATTTGGGAATTTCACAGCCGCAAAGACCTTCTGAGACTGGAACTGCCACTGCCATTAAGCGCAACGCTGGAATGCCTATTGCAGCACTGCAGCATAGAAAAAGGTTACAAAACCATTGCCGAACTCGATAGTATATTGGAAGCAGCTCAACTGAGCAGCCTGGACGAACTATTCAGCAATGAAGAATTCGCCCAGCTGAGCGACATTGGCTTATACTTTTTATAATCCCAGATTACGCATTAGACTCTTTATATAAAATTATTCTTGCTTCCAATCCACTTCAATAGCTCAAAAACCATAATTTATTATGCTTTTTTCACTATTTTGTGGATTATTTGCCATAATAATTTTCTTTTAAATTCCTAAT
>DATGQB010000077.1:0-13815 GCA_035304405.1 Edaphocola sp. | reverse complement strand
TCTTTATATAAAATTATTCTTGCTTCTAATCCACTTCAATAGCTCAAAAACCATAATTTATTATGCTTTTTTCACTATTTTGTGGATTATTTGCCATAATAATTTTCTTTTAAATTCCTAATGCGTAATCTGGGTTTATTTTTCTGTTGGGCGTGTCCCGCCGCAAATACCCTTAGTGGCCCTGACATTTCTGTAGGCTATAACGTATTCTTTAATGAATATTTCATTCCACTCTGCGGGCGGCGGGTCGGGTGAACTGCGTTCGTAGCCTTGCTTACTGCGAGGACTTGAAATGAATGGCCCTCATGCTTCTGGCATACTTGGAAGTTAGTGCCCATGGCTAGCACCATCTAAGTATGATGCTTATCGGTCTCCTTTGATATATTTAGACTTATATCCGTTCAAGGCATAAAAAAGTATAAACAGCCAGCAGGGTATCATTATCAAAAAGCCAAACTTCTGTGCATTTGCTGCTACCGTTAGGTTGCTCGATTGTCTGAGCATGTCGGCCAGCTTGCCCATCAGCGGTGGTAGTACAGCTCCGCCCACAATCATCATTACCAGTATGGCACTACCCAGTTTTGTATGCTTACCTAGTCCGGCAAGAGCCAGGGGCCATATGGCCGGCCACATTACCGACTGGCTAAGGCCTAGCAATGCAAAACAGCATACAGCCGTCCATCCAGTACTATTCATGGCTATTAGCAATAAGGCAATGCTGGATAAGGTACCTACTACCAAAGCGTTACGCTGGCTGATGTATTTGGGCACAGTAGCAATGGTGATAAAATAACCCAGAATTAAGGCATAACCGGTATAAGTAGGAAAAATCTTTGCCGTTTCTTTGTCAAATCCCAACGAAGTGCCGAAATCTGCAAATACACCATAAGAAATGACTTCTGCGCCTACGTAAAAGAATATCGCCAGTGCACCCAATACCAGATTGCGGTGAGAGAGAATGGAACTGTCGGCCCCCGTCGGGTTGGCTACTGTATCTTCTGACTCGCTTACCACAGGTAGGCTTAAGCGCATGAGTATCATTGCCAGTCCTGTAAAGACGGCTGCAATCACTACATATAGGTTTACTATCCTACCCGCAAACCCATCCAAAAACTCGCGGCGCTCCAGCTCATTCATCAGCTGTATTTGGGCTTCTACATGGCCGCTGTCTTTAAGAATAATAGCACCCAACAGGAACACTGCCACAATACCGGCAATCTTATTGCAGATGCCCATTATACTGATGCGTTTGGCAGCGGATTCTTCAGGCCCCAGAATAGTTACATAGGGGTTGGCGGCAGTCTGGGCCTGTGCCAGCCCTATACCGATGATAAATAGTCCGGTCAAAAACACCGGATAGCTTTTCATATATGCAGCAGGTATAAATAAGGCGGCGCCAATGCCCATGCATAAAACGCCTAGAGCCAGACTGCGTTGATAGCCCACTTTTTTTACCACCAGTGAGCTCGGTAAAGACATGAAAAAGTATGCTGCAAAAAAGGCTGTATCTACCAGATAAGATTGAGTTACAGTGAGGTTATAGCTTAGTCGGAAAAATAAAATCAACTGACTGTTTGCCCAGGTGATAAAACCAAATGTGGCAAACACAATGCCTATTACCAGCAAGGCAAAGCCATAATTATTTTTATTGTCGTGCATTAATGTTAAATTTGGTGCTAAAAATACAATTTTAAGTAGCTAAAGCAATATATGGCCAAGAAAAAATACGCTATCGGTGTGGACATGGGAGCCTCCTTTACCAAAATGGGATTGGTGGATAATGATGGAAACCTCCTCACGTCTGCCACCCTCACTACCACCGCCTACAAGACTGTTCAGGATTTTGTTGCTGAATTATGCATGCAGATTCAACTTTTTGCTGCCGCCGCACCCGGCGAAGTGGTGGGGGTAGGTCTGGGTGCGCCTAATGCCAATTTCCTCACTGGTGCTATCGACAATTCTGCCAATCTGCCATGGAAAGAACATATTCCGCTGCGTGATTTGCTCATGGAGCAATTGGAGTTTAATGTGGCCGTAACCAACGATGCCAAGGCGGCTGCCAAAGGCGAAATGCTTTTTGGGAATGCCAAGGGTATGAAGAATTTTATTCTGATAACCTTGGGTACAGGTGTGGGTTCGGGTATAGTGGTCAATGGTGAGATTGTGTACGGCCATGACGGATTGGCCGGTGAGTTGGGCCATATTATTGCAAAACCTAATGGCAGACCTTGTGGTTGTGGTCGTAGAGGTTGTCTCGAAACTTATACTTCAGCTACTGGTATATTGCTCACTGCGCAAAAGATTATGCTGGCCAACGGCCTCATACCATTTCAAAGTTCCAAAGAGATTACAGAAGCTGCTATGATAGGCAATCCTATTGCTCTGGAGGTATTCAACCAGACCGGCAAAGTCCTGGGCAAGCTGCTGGCGCATGTGCATACCGTTATTTCTCCAGAGGCAATTATCTTTTTTGGCGGATTGGCCAATGCAAAGGACTTTCTACTGGTTCCCACCCGTAAAGCCTTCGAAGAAGAATTGTTATTCGTGTATAAGAAATCTATGCCCAAGCTGATTCTTTCCGGTTTGCAAGACAAAAATGCTGCCATTCTGGGCGCCGCAGCTATGGTGTTATAGGGCATTTAGGCACATTTTTGAAGGGTTACAAGATATGCTTGTCAGTTCCGGTAGCCGCTTAACTGTTGCGCTGTTCTTGAAAATTTAGTACAAGCCTTGAATAGTGAGGTATAGATGAATACATCGCAAAGAATGTTTACCGAGTGGCTTTGCTCGGCCTAATAATGAGGGTTGAAGATATTTTAACGCTATAACATAATAGCATTGCGAGACTTGCATTATCCTAAACACCCGATGATAGTAGCGTGGAGCACTCTCTTATGCCTATGAAGAAAGTGTTTGATAAATCAGGCTCAATCTTGCGCCGTTTTTAATTTAGATTAAAAGAATTTATCTGTTTGGATTCCCCTTTAGTAATTGAAAATTCATAATTCAATTATAGTATCTTTGCAGCCTATGTCGTCCATACTCATCAAAAATGTTAGCATTGCGGATGCAGGTTCTGCTCACAATGGCAAGGTCTTAGATGTATTAATAGAAAATGGCAGTATTCGTCAGCTGGGTGTAGACCTCAGCAGTGATACAGCTCAAGTAATTAACGGGAAGGGAAAGTATATAAGCCCGGGCTGGATAAGTTTAATGACTGATTTTGCCGAGCCGGGTTACGAGCAGAAGGAAACCATTCAAAGCGGCTTGTCTGCAGCGGCGCACGGCGGCTTTGCAGAGGTTGTTTTGGTACCTAATACCAATCCGGCCATTGCCAATAGAAGCGTCGCAGAGTTCGTTCAGAAGGCGGCTTTAGGGCATAGGGTGGGCTTGAAAGTGATGGGAGCTATCTCTCAAAAGCTGGAAGGCAAGGCGCTAGCCGAAATGCTAGAAATGTACCACGGAGGTGCAGTGGCATTTACAGACGGTTGGCAACCGGTACAAAATGCCGGTCTGCTTCAGAAAGCTCTGGAGTATGTCAAAGCTTTCGACGGTGTGATAGTGCAAGTGCCGGTGATGGCTTCTCTTGCAGACGGACTAATGAATGAAGGCGAAAACTCAGTACGACTAGGTATGCCGGGTATTCCTAATATCGCCGAAACACTGATGATACATCGGGATATTGAACTGGCTCGCTATACTGATTCCCACTTGCATATTTCAGGTGTCAGCACTGCTGAAGGACTGGCAATGATTAAGGCTGCCAAGGCCGATGGGCTTAAAGTAAGCTGCTCTGTAACTCCTTATCATCTACTGTTTACCGACGATGCTCTGTCGCAATATGACAGCCTCTACAAAGTCAACCCTCCTTTGCGTACCGAAGCCGACCGCCAAGCTTTGCTTGCAGGGCTGGCAGATGGCACTATAGATTGTATTGCAGTGCACCATCGCCCCCAGGATTGGGACGCCAAAACCAAAGAGTTTGAATACGCAGAGCCGGGAATGGCAACTATGGAGGTGGTATGGCCAATGCTACTTAAGGCCGCTCCGGGTATTGATGCTACACGCTGGGCAGATTTGTTGAGTAATAATATTGCCAGAATCTTTGGATGGAAACCAAAGGGGATCGAAGTAGGAACCACGGCTTCTTTCACCCTTTATGATATGAACACCGAATGGACATTGACACAGGCGGAAGCTAGAAGCCTCGCATTTAATATACCACTGCTGAATGCTAGCCTGGTAGGCAAATCGGTACTAATTTAAAACAGTTAAATGAGTAAAGGAGTAAGAACGGGTTTGATAGGCGGAGCCATCATTGCCTTGATATATATAGTGTTGCTATGGATTAAATTCACGTTTTTGAGTTATAGTCCATTTGTGTTTTATTTGAGCAATTTTGTCTCCTATTTGCTCATTATTTGTTGTTTTGTCTTTTTGGCGCTACAGCATCGCAGGGCGCTGGGGGGCTATGCTGAAATTAAGGATTTATTTCAACCCATATTTATTGCTATCCTTTTTGCTGAGCTGGCATATTTCATCTTTACATTTGTGTATCTTAATTATGTGAAGCCCAACTTTTTTGAGGGCTATGAGCAAGCAATGATTGCTTTTGCTCATGAAAGAGAAATGCCTAAAGAGGCTCTGGATAAGCAAGTGGAAATGGTAAGAGGGCAGGCCGAAGCAAGTAGAGATTTTTGGCTATTATTCAAAGGGGTATTGTTGCGCTGGATTGTCGTAGATAGTATTTTTGGAATAATTATTGCATTTTTGCTGCGTAAACGCACACCGCAGCAGCTCATGGATTCGGTGCTGAAGAAACAACAATTCTAGAAACTATTAAAAACGCTAATTACCTTGCTCGACTTAAGCATTATCATACCATTACTCAATGAAGAAGAGTCTCTGCCGGAGCTGGCAGACTGGATTCACCGTGTAGCTACGCAACACCAATATGCATACGAAATCATTTTCGTTGATGACGGTAGCCGTGATAATAGCTGGGCAGTAATACAGTCTTTAGCCCAAAGAAATCCTGCGGTGAAGGGCATTAAGTTTCAGCGCAATTACGGTAAGAGTGCCGCGCTGAATGAGGGCTTCGCTGCCGCTCAAGGTAGGGTGGTGATTACCATGGATGCCGATTTGCAAGATAGTCCTGATGAAATTCCGGAATTGGTGCATATGATTCGGGAGCAAGGTTATCAGCTAGTAAGTGGCTGGAAAAGAAAGCGCTACGATAATAAGCTGACTAAAAATCTTCCATCTAAATTTTTTAATGGCGTTACGCGTAAAATGTCGGGTATCCGTCTTCATGACTTTAATTGCGGACTTAAGGCCTATGACTATAAAGTAGTCAAGAATATTGAAGTATATGGAGAAATGCACCGCTATATTCCTGTACTGGCCAAAAATGCCGGCTTTACGAAGATTGGTGAGAAGGTAGTACAGCATCAGGCTCGTAAATATGGAACCTCAAAGTTTGGCTGGAATCGTTTTGTCAATGGATTTCTGGACCTGCTCACCGTACAATTTGTGGGTAAGTTTGGCAAAAAGCCGATGCACTTCTTTGGCCTGTTTGGCGCATTGGTGTTTTTGATAGGTTTTGTATTTGTGAGTTATCTGGTAGTGTGTAAGTTGACTTGGGGAGAGGCTTATGCTGTTTCTACAAGACCGCCCTTCTATATGGCACTCACTATGATAGTCATTGGAACCATGTTCTTTTTGGCCGGATATCTTGCTGAGCTTATTGTACGCAATGCTCCGGAGCGCAATCAATATTCCATTGATGAAAAATTAAGACTTTAAGGCTGTTTTTAATGCTTATCTTTGCCCTAGTTTGAAATAATTGTGACTTAAAGAAATGGCAAAAAAGCGTTTGGCTATTCTGGGTTCTACCGGCTCTATCGGTACGCAAACACTGGAAATCGTAGCCGCTCATCCTCAGTTGTTTAGTGTAGAAATATTAACGGCTCATGCTAATGCAGACCTGCTCCTGGAGCAAGTGGCGCAGCATCAGCCTAATGCTGTGGTCCTTACCCAGCAAGCTGCTTATGAAAAGGTAAAGCAAGCTTTATCTACCAGCAATACCAAAGTATTCTTCGGCCAGGAGGCCCTCAATGATGTAGTTACCTGGGATAGTGTTGATTTTGTACTTGCTGCTATTGTAGGCTATGCCGGGCTGCAGCCAACTCTCTCTGCCATACGTGCCAAAAAGCCTATAGGTCTTGCCAATAAGGAAACACTTGTGGTAGCCGGCGCTATTGTGATGGAGGAAGCCAGAAATAATGGCGTGCCGATAATACCGGTTGACTCAGAACACTCGGCTATCTTCCAATGTTTGTTGGGCGAAGATATGGCTACTATCGAAAAAGTGATTCTCACTGCTAGTGGCGGCCCATTTCTTGGCAAAAAGCCTAATTTCCTAGTGAATGTGAAGAAATCTCATGCCCTGCAACATCCTAACTGGACTATGGGTGAGAAGATTTCTATCGACTCAGCTACGCTGATGAACAAAGGTCTTGAAATGATTGAGGCTAAATGGCTATTTGGACTGCGCAATGACCAAATTGAAGTGGTCATTCACCCTCAATCTATCATTCACTCTTTGGTACAGTTTAATGACGGCTCCATTAAAGCCCAAATCGGTCTGCCCGACATGAAGCTGCCCATACAATATGCTATGGCATTCCCTAAACGGGTGCCTAACGCTTTCCCAAGATTCAGTTTTAAGGATTATAGTAAGTTTACTTTCGAACAACCGGATGTAAAAACCTTCCGTAATCTTCAACTAGCCATGGATGCCCTCGAAAAAGGCGGCAATGCTCCTTGTATTCTCAATGCGGCAAACGAAGTTGTTGTAAATGCATTTATTCACAACAAGATTGGTTTCCTACAAATGAGTGACTTGATTGAAGAGTCTTTAAACTCTGTAAACTATATTGAAAATCCTACTTTGGAGGAGCTGGTAGAAACCGATCGCTACACGCGTTCGTTCACTCAGAAAGAACTGGATAAGTTGGATTATTAGACCTTCTTAAACGAGAATTCTATTTCCACGCCTGCCCCCCTTCTGGACACACTCCTCGGAATGGCAAAGGGCGGTTCGGGTCTGGCATCATAACCTAAACCAAAAATCAGCAAAAAGCAAATACCTCAATGAGCATACTCATTACCGTAGCGCAATTTTTACTTGCCCTCTCCCTGTTGATAGTTTTACATGAATTTGGGCATTTCTTTTTTGCCAGATTATTCAAAACAAGAGTGGAGAAGTTTTACCTTTTCTTCGATTTCCTTTTCCCTTTCGGGAATATCTTACCATTTTCCCTATGGAAAAAAAAGAAAGGGGATACTGAATATGGAATCGGTTGGTTCCCACTGGGCGGTTATGTGAAGATTGCCGGTATGGTGGATGAGAGTATGGACAAGGAGCAATTGGCCAAACCTCCCCAACCCTGGGAATTTAGAAGTAAGAAGGCTTGGCAAAGGCTACTGATTATGCTCGGTGGTATTATTGTAAATATTATCCTGGCATTCATCATCTTTTCGGGCATTCTGTTTAAATGGGGTACAGAAAGGCTTCCCTTGGCAGAAGTAAATAAGAATGGTGGGGTGCTGGTAATGGACTCTATTGGTTACACTGCTGGTCTCCGCGACGGAGACAAGATTTTGGCAGTAGACGGAAAGGTGGTGCCTTACTTCAATGATTTGAATGTTGAATTTATCACTGCAAAGTCTGTCACTATTGAAAGGGATGGTGAGCAGCTGGAACTCCAATTGCCTGTTGACTTAATCGGTCAGCTAGTGGACGCAAATCTTCAGACTCCTATTCTTGGTTTTAATATTCCGGTGTTGGTGGGTCAGGTTATGGAAGGCAGTAATGCGGCCAGAGCCGGTTTGGAGGTGAATGACAAAATATTGGGTGTAGATTCGTTATCGATAAATAATTTAAGAGAATTACAAACCTATATGCGGCAGCATAAAAACCAAGAGTTGCAACTTAATGTAGAGCGCAACGGTGCTCAAATTTCGCTACCCGTATTGGTTTCTAACGAAGGTACGATTGGCTTTATGGCTGGCTTACCCAAATCGAAAGAAGACTATGAGCGAATGGGTTTTCAACTGGAAGTACAGCAATATGGTCTTCTGGAGTCTTTCCCTGCCGGTATCGCCATGGCTGGCGAGCATCTGAGTAGCTATGTGAAACAGATAAAGGCGGTGGTGAATCCTCAAACAGGTGGATATAAGGGCCTGGGAGGCTTCGTTTCCATGGCTAAAGTGTACGGTCCTGAATGGGATTGGTACCGATTCTGGACCATCACAGGTAAGCTCTCGCTCATTCTTGCATTTATGAATTTCCTGCCAATACCGGGACTGGATGGAGGCTATGTGGTGTTTACGCTCTGGGAGATGATTACCGGCCGTAAGCCCAATGAGCGCTTCCTCGAGGTGGCCACTACCATTGGTCTGGTATTCTTGATGCTACTTATGGTCTACGCCAATCTTAACGATGTGGTGCGGAATCTTATTCCCTAATAAAGGCACCGAAATGGTTTCGTTAATAATATATAATTAAAGCAAGTGCGGTCAATCATTTCCTTGATAAAGAAAGATTTGTTAATAGAGTGGCGCCAGAAGCACACCTTTTTTGGCGTGCTGCTCTATGTGAGCTGTACCGTTTTTGTGATATATATGATGGCCAATCAGCCTGAGACCAAGGTTTGGAATGCGCTGTTTTGGATTGCCCAGTTATTTGTTACTGTCAATACAGTAGCCAAGAGCTTTATGCAGGAGAGTGCCGCACGCAACCGCTATTATTTTACCATGGTAAGCCCTGCACAATATTTGCTGGCCAAGATGTTTTATAGTGTGGTGATGATGATGTTCATCTCCCTCATTAATCTTGGCTTATTTAATCTCTTGTTGGGCTATCAGCTCAAGCGTCCCGGTTTGTTCCTATTAGTGGTAGTCTTAGGGGCCAGTTGCCTGTCGCTACTTTTCACATTTTTATCTGCTATAGCCGCACAGGCCAGGCAAAGTTCTGCGATGATGGCGATAATGGGTTTCCCCATTGCCATAGTAATGCTTATGATGCTCAGCCGACTGGCCAATGCCGCTTTATCTTCAGTAGTGGTGGAAGGAATGGGTATGCTGGTGGGTGTGATGCTGGGCATGAATGTCCTCATAATAGCTATAGCACTGATTTTGTTTCCATTCTTGTGGAAAGAATAGAGCTTTTTCCCCTTACCTAATTCCTTCTTAAAAACGGATATACCCTCTTGAGCTGGCGTTTCGTTTCATGTAGTACAATATATTCTGTAGTAAATGATGTGCATCAACAGGGCATTATTAGGGTAGGAGTCGCCGTATTTTTTGAAAGCCTGGTTCAAAATTGCTTTATGGCGAAGACGGACACAGGAGTGTTGGACGCTGATGCTTCAGAACTATGTATGGCGATATTGATGACTAATTCATTTTTAAGAGCGAGTTGAGGGCTAAAAAGGTCTGGAATCGATGATAAATTAGAAGGCAAGCTAGTAATTATTAGATAAATTATTAGTTTTGTTGCCTTTTCAATTTAATATAGATTCATTTTCCTATGATTAAGACTCGAATTCTTTACTTTTTATTCGCGTTTATACTTTTTGTAGTAGACGCGCAGGCTCAATCTTTCAATGACTTTAAAAAGCAAGAGCAAATATTAGCTTTATTGCAGCAGCGAAGCTGTGCTGAGTTTCCGGACGCAAAAGCAGACGTGTTATTTGAACGTGGAGCCCTTAGTCTCAATACTCGCGCACTAATCGGCTATGATTATGAGATTGTCTTTAAGGTATATGATGCCTCGGATATTGAAGATTTGGCAGTGTTTAAATTTGAAAACCACCAAAGCAATGTTATAAAGAAGTTCTCCTCCGTAACTTACAACTTAGATGAGAGTGGGAAAATTGTAACTGCTGAACTTGGAGAAGACAAACTGATAAAGGAAATATCTGACATGGACAGAGCTATATTCAAGGCCGATTTGCCGGCCATTAAGAATGGTTCTGTAGTAGCGCTTAAACTTACCATTGATGGAGGCATTAAACCTAAATGGTTTTTTCAACGCAATTATCCTGTGCGCTATTCTCGGTTTGATTTCACTGCGCAGGAAACCTTTTATATTACAGAGATGCTACATACCGCGGTTCCATTCACAAGGTTTAAAACAAGAAAAGAAATGGAGAAGAGCAGCGGTGATGCTGTAAGTGCAGAAGAGTCAATGTTGACAAGTCACAGGGCTAGTGGTAACATTATTGCCCGGAGTTGGGTGCGTCGCAATGTTCCTCCATTTGAAGAAGAACCCCTGAGTAATTATCCTAATCGTGTGAAGGAAAAATTAGAGATAGTATTTAATAATGTATATGCTTCCGCTTTAATGGGTACGCACCAAGAATTTCTGGATGCCACCAGTAAGGCGTATTTTATAAAGACCGGCCTGAGGGAAGATGCTTATACTGTGGGTAAGGTTGCCAAGGATATAGTGCGCCCGATTATAGCATCAACGACAGATTCCATGGAAATGTTGAAGACGATATTTAGTCATGTGCAAGATAATTACGCGCGGAAAAAGACCATGGTGTCCTTTGTAAAATTTCTAAATGATAAGCAAGGGAGTATGCGACACATCAATTCCTTGCTTTGCCAGTCTTTTAGAGCAGCCGGTTTTAATGCTTTTATTGTTCTTGGGGCCGACAAGCAGGAAGGGCAAGTTATACCCATGATGAAGGACTTGTCGGCTCTTGATTTGGTATTTGTAGCAGTTATGTACAATAATACCTTGTATTTTGCCGATGCCAGTCAAAAGGATTTGCCTTTCGGCTCTCTGCCTGTTTATTTTTATAATGGTTTTGCATTGCTGATAAATGAAAAGAATGGAGTGGAACTTAATTTGACTCCGGATTTGGCAGTAAACAATACCAGTGTGTCTGTAAGCATTTCGCCTATAGAAGGTAAGACTGGCAAATGTACGTTTGAATATACGCATCGTTATGGTGCCTATGATGCGGTGTCGGCACGCAAGAAATGGCAGCAGGATAGTATAGCGCTGCACAATGAATACAAAACACAGTTCTTCTCCGGCTCTGATGGCTTGACGGTAAATGAAGTGAGCGTAGAAAATCTGAATGACTTGAACAAGACTATGGAGCTTCGGCTACGTGGTGAGCTTGATTTGTCTGACTTAAGCATACACTCCCTCAATGCCTTTATGATGAAGGTGTTTACTTCGAATCCTTTGGGTGAAACCGCCAAACAAAGGAAGAATGATATCGAATTTAAGAAGAAATCCAGAATCACCTATACACTCACTTGTAAGTTGCCTTCAGGTTTTTCGGTAGCGGACGTGCCTAAAGGGGCTTCTTTAATCCTGGGTGAGACGCCCACCCTTAAGTTTCATTTGGGGGCTCAGTATGTGGAGTCTATCAATACTGCTACCGTTCGGTATGTTTATACAGAGGAGCCTGGGACGCTTGAAGCAAACTTGGCCCCGGACGTTAGAGCCTTTTATGAGGAGCTTATCAAGTCTTTAAACCAATACCTAGTTATTAAGAAAATTTAAATTGTGAGATTAATATTAAATCTCTTGTCTATTCTGCTGCTGACCACTTGCTGCACAAGGGCAGCAGCAGCCTCTTATGCGGTGTCGGATATTCCCAAGGCACTTTTGGTAGGGGCAGACGCAGTAGTTCGCTACGACAGTGCCTCTGTGAGCCTCACTCAATACGGTTTCAATGAAACACGCAAAATTGTTATCACTATTTTAAACAAACATGGTGACAGCTATGCGACAATGATGGCAGAGTACCATAATTTTTCAAAGGTTGCCGGGGCTAGTATGCGCCTGCTCGATGCTGATGGTAAGCAAATCAAAAGGATGGAAAAGGTAGCATTGGTAGATGTGGCTACAAACGCTTACTCTGGTAAGCAAATTGATGCGGTAAGAAGCAAGACTTTTAGTTTTGGACATAGAGTATATCCATATACTGTAGTTATAGAATATTCGCGTACCGCATGGGCCAGCAACTTTCTTTTTCCTGAATGGCGAATATATCCGGGGCCTAAGGTATCAGTGGAACGTAGTGTCTTTGAGCTGAAGACCGATTCTGATGATCTGGTTCGGCATCGTATATTGGTACCAGTGGAGCAAATGCAGTCAGCATCAGTGATGCGAGGCAAATCTGTTGTTAAGACTTTCTCTGTAAGTAATCTCAAGCCCATTCAAGTAGAATATGCAGTGCCCTACATGAGTTCCTTGCCCAGAGTGGAATTCGTACCGGAGCGCATGGTGTACGACGAACTGCGGGGAAGTGCCGCAGACTGGAAGAGTCTCGGACGCTTTTTTTATGAAGCGTATCAGCAGGTGGAGGATGACCTGCCTACTGCTAAAGCTTTGGTAGCGAAGCTAACGGCAAATTGTAAATCAGAGAGAGAAAAGGTCGCGGCAATCTATAAATATGTGCAACAACATTGTCGTCTGGTTACAGATAAGGATACGCGAATTGGCTGGCACAAAGCCAATTTGGCGGAGATTCACCAGACGGGTTTGAGTGATATAACAGGCTTGACCATGTACCTCCGCATGCTCCTTTCAATGGCGGAAATACCCTCAGAGCTATGCTTGCTTAATAGTGGAGAATGGGCCAGACCAGTGGAGGAATATTTTCCATCTTCGGTTTTTAACTACGCCTTGCTCATGGTGCCTTTGCCTTCAGATACTTTATGGGTCGATTGTGCCGACAAGTATAGTCCGCCGGGATATATAGGTTTTAATAATCAAGGTCGTCCTGCTTTGCTCATCAAAAGTGATGGAGGCATTTTGGTCCGTACGCCCAAGTATGGTCATGAGTCTGCCTACTATTCCCGCAACCTTACTATTCATCTGAGTGCAGATGAAGGCGCAGATATGGTGATGTGGGACGCTGAATATGCGGGCCCTTGTCAGGAAATTTTGAGGAGTTTGCTCTTGCCTCAAGCTGCAGAAAAAGACGTGCTCGCGCAACTCAAAAGTAAGGTGCCGTTCAAAAATACTCAGGTAGATAGTTTTCGCTATTATTTTAGTGATACCGATTATATCAGTCCTAAAATAGGGGAGCGCGCGGTAATGCAGGTTCATTTGTCTCGCAGTCAAATCGACGGTAATCAACTGGTACAGATTCCATTTGGCCTGCTACTCATGGAGGAAATTGCTCCATCCGCATATCAGCGTCGCTTACCTTTTGTTTTGCAGCTCGATTATGCCATCCATTTAACTTATAGAGTAATTGCACCAAAGGGTATGGTGTTCGCTTCGCACCCCAAGAGAGTGGAACATAGCACGGCTTTTGGAAACTATACTTTAGTCAGCCGCCAAGTATCTGAAGGAGAATATATCATTGAGGCGCATTACAAACAAAAGGGAGGAACATTTGCAGTGCGGCAGCTGGAGCATTATCTAGCATTTATGAAGGATGTGAACGACAAACTGCATGGGCTGACTTTAGTGCTTATACGATGAGCATATCGCACAAATTAATAGTTGCCGCAGCAAAGCCACTATCAACATTCAGACAGGAATGATTCTGCACAGCGGCGGCCATCGATGACAGCAAATGACCATTTCTTGCCTGGTGATTTGCTGTCATATTTTTTTGTGGCATTGCCTCTTAAACCCAGATTACGCATTAGGAATTTAAAAGAAAATTATTATGGCAAATAATCCACAAAATAGTGAAAAAAGCATAATAAATTATGGTTTTTGAGCTATTGAAGTGGATTAGAAGCAAGAATAATTTTATATAAAGA
>DATGQB010000076.1:0-16990 GCA_035304405.1 Edaphocola sp. | reverse complement strand
AATTTAAAAGAAAATTATTATGGCAAATAATCCACAAAATAGTGAAAAAAGCATAATAAATTATGGTTTTTGAGCTATTGAAGTGGATTAGAAGCAAGAATAATTTTATATAAAGAGTCTAATGCGTAATCTGGGTTTATAATTTCGAAATTGAAAATTGGTATAAAAACTGGAAATTTGCGGCATGATGCAAAATCCATCCGCAACGGAAATAAAAGAGGGCTCGGTAATACTTATTGATAAGGCATATCGCTGGACATCCTTCGATGCAATAAACAAAATCAAACGTATCACTCATGCCAAAATTGGACATTGTGGTACGCTAGACCCTTTGGCCACCGGTCTGCTCATCTGCTGTACCGGCAAAATGACCAAGCAAATAGAAAGCTTTCAAAAGCAGGATAAAGAATATACCGGAATTATCACTATTGGCGCCATGACGCCCACCTACGACCTGGAGTCGGCTCCGGAGCAACACAAGGATTATACGCATATCACTGAAGAGCAAATTAGAAGTTTATTGCCACAGTTTACAGGCACTATAGAGCAGTATCCTCCCGCGCATTCGGCGATAAAGGTAGATGGTAAGCGGCTGTACGAGCTGGCTAGAGCCGGTAAAGAAGTGACACTCAAATCCAGAACCGTAACTATTCACGAATTTGAAATCACCAAGATAGCATTACCTGAAATTCATTTCCGTATAGCTTGTAGCACGGGTACTTATATACGCTCCTTGGCACATGATTTCGGAGCAGCCCTTGGCGTGGGCGGCTACCTCAGTGCATTGCGTAGAATCAAAATCGGCGACTGGCACGTGGATGATGCCCGCACCATAGAGCAGTGGGTAGATTATCTGGCGGAGCTGCATTTTGAAGTGCCGGTAAAGAAGAAACCGCTACAAGGCAAGAAGAAGAATTTTGAGGAGTAAATAGGATAATCGTTTCAGTAAGAGTGGTCTCGATTGTAGCCCAAAGGGTATGTTAGTACCCGCTGGGGCGAACTTTTGATGGACTGCCCCATAATAAAGCTGCTGCTCTGGGTTTAACCACCATAGCAGCAGTCTTTTTTCCTAAATATTTATACGCCGCAGCACATAGGTCTGCCCAAACGGTACTATTTGGCTTCGCCGGTAAAGAAGGTGAGATATACAAATATCATCATCAGCACAATAACGCTGACGGTTTCCCAAGCGGTGAATTGATGTTCCTCCCCACGCTTTTTAGCACGGAAAAATCTTACCCATCTGATTATTGCTACTACTGCCAGCAGTGCTAGCACGATGATTTTGTATAGTTCAATTTTGGTCATATATAAGTTCCTTGTGGTTTAAGAATTATTTGAATGTTTGCTTAAAGGTACTGACTTAAGAATAGCAATGCGCAGCTAAAATAAATAAGCACGCCGGTCACATCTACCAGGGTTGCCACAAAAGGTGCCGAGCTATTGGCAGGGTCGAGACCGAATTTTTTGAGTACAATAGGCAGCATAGAGCCTGATAATGAACCCCAAAGTACAATAAAAAATACCGAAAAGGCAATAGTAAGACCCAGAGGCATCCATATGCCATCATAAACTCCCGGCTGTACCCACTGACCAATGGCTATACGTAAAAAGCCTACAGTGGCCAGTGCGAGCCCGAGCAAGGCGCCTGATTTTATCTCTCTGGCCATGACCCGCCACCAGTCTTTAATGGTGACCTCCCCTAGTGCCATTGCCTGTACAATGAGGGTGGAGGCCTGAGAGCCACTATTACCCCCGCAAGAAATAATCATAGGTACAAAGAGGGAAAGAACCACCAGTTTTTCTATATCTTGTTGGAATATCTCCATGGCCTGGTAGGTGAGCATCTGCCCCAGCATCAGTATTATGAGCCAGCCTACACGCCTGCGCACAAGTCCAAAGATGGGGGTGTCCAGATAAGGCTCGTTAAGGGCTTCGGTACCCCCGAGTTTTTGAATGTCTTCTGTATATTCTTCATTGGCCACCCATAAGATATCGTCGATAGTAACAATACCCAGCAAGATATTGTTGTCGTCGGTTACGGGCAAGGCCACCCGATTGTTCATTCTAAATACTTGTACCGCTTCTTCCTGATTGTCATTGGCATTGAGCGATACCAGTCGGTCGTCGATGAGCTCGCTTACTAATGTGTTGGGGTCGGCCAATAATATTTTCTGAATTTGAATATCGTCAATGAGCGCACCATTATTGTCAATGACATAGATGACATTGATGGTTTCAGATTCCTTCCCATACTTGCGGATGTGTTCCAACACTCTTTCGATGGTCCAGTGTTTTTTTACCGCTACATAGTCTGGAGTCATCAATCTTCCCACACTGTCTTCCTTGTAGCCCAGTAGGCGCAGTGCTTCTTTACGTTCATTTTCTGGCAGGAGAATGATGAGTTTTTTTACCGCATCGCCATGCAGTTCCGAAAAAAGGGCTGTTAGGTCATCGGGTGGGAGTTCGTTGATAAGTTCGGATATTTTTGGTCCGGACAGTTTTTTCAGAATCCGCTCTTGGGTAGGGAAGTCCAAAATACGGAATACATTTACAGAACGGTTGATAGACAGCATCTCAAATATCTTGGGTGCTGCATCCGGAAATTCATCAACCAACTCTTTTACATCGGATATATTCTGTTCTTCCAAAAACTGTAACAAATCATCATCGGTGCCGTATTCCAGCAGATGTTCTGTTTGTTCAATTATGGATTGGATATTTGTTTCCATAAACTTCCCCATTATACTGTTCACAATGCATGACCGCACTAAAGCAAGATATGGCTCAGGAGCACTAGAAAATCCTTAAGCTTTTTCGCAGCTTTGCAAATGTACTGCATATAGCTTGATTATTATGCTGCATTTACAGGCGCAAACTGTATGTAAGTTCGTCGGTATAGCCTATGCCTCTAAGGCTGTTTACTGTCCAGCACAATGGTTACCGGCCCGTCATTAATCAGAGCTACCTGCATATCGGCGCCAAAAATACCTTTGGCTACGGGTTGGCCTGTTTTCTGCGCTACCATTTCACAAAAATCATCATAGAGTCGGGTAGCCATATCAGGCGCAGCAGCATCAATATAAGATGGGCGATTGCCCTTGCGGGTTTGGGCCAGCAAAGTAAATTGGCTCACTAATAGAAGCGCTCCGCCGGCCTCTGTTACGGATATATTCATGACCCCGTTTTGGTCCGGGAATATGCGCATCTGCACGAGTTTCTGAGCTGCGTATTCCAAGTCTTTTATGGTATCGTCCTTGGCAATGCCTACCAGCACCAGCAATCCTTTGCCAATTTTCGAAATCAGTTCATTATCTACGCTTACAGAAGCTTCGCTTACTCTTTGTATCACCAGTTTCATAATGGGCGCAAGTAATCTAGTTTGTCAATACTAATGAGTGTTGCCTACTTTGGTTCTGGCCTGAATAAGGTAAAGCTGTAGTATCAGGCTGAACATTAAGAACATGGCTACCATTTGGTGCAGCAGGGCAATGGTTTCAAAAGCTCTCCATTGATTGGCTTGAATGGTGGTGCTGCTAAGCAGGGTAAACACACCCAAACTCACCTGAATGATGACCAAAACTACCGGCAGGTATTTGTATTTATTAAATATAGGAGATACTTTTATTTTCGCTGCCCTGATGCTGAACCATATTACCAGCAGGCTGATGATGTAGGCCAGATTGCGATGTATAAAATGAATGGTGAGCTTGTTTTCGAGCATATAATGTCCCGAGGCCGATTGATTCATGTTTTCAGGTACCCACATACCGTTAATGGTAGGCCAGGTAGAGGCTACCGTGGCGGCCTTATGACCGGCCATGAGCGCGCCATATACAAACTGGATGCCCAGTAGTACTAAGATAAAAATGACAAGATTTTTTAATCCGCCTGACAGTACTTTTTTGTTGTTGGGAATTAATAATTTCAGTGCAAACCAAAATACATATGCGCCCAAAATCATTGCCATTACAAAGTGCATGGCAAGGCGGGTAGGGCGCACATAGATGGCATCGCCTACGAGTCCGCTGGCTACCATTATCCAACCTATAGCACCTTGTAGGGCTCCTAGTACAAACATGCCCACAATGGGGCCTACCATTTCCTTAGTGAAATATTTTTTCACCAGAAAATAAATAAAGGGAATCGCAAACACAAAGCCTATCAATCGTGCCCATAATCTGTGAAACCACTCCCAGAAAAAGATGTATTTAAAATCAGACAGGGAAAAATCACTGTTAAGGTACTTAAACTGCGGCGAAGCCTGATATTTGCCAAATTCTTCCAGCCATTGCTGCTCGTTAAGTGGCGGCAGGGTGCCGGTAACGATATTCCATTCGGTAATCGACAGCCCCGAACCAGACAAGCGGGTAATACCACCCAAAAGGGTCTGTACAATTACCATAAACACGCCAATAAGCAGCCAAATGGCCACTTTTTTGTTTTTCTGCTCCTGAATATTGAAATCCCCAATCATGATTAAAAAAATTTGCCAAAGTTAAGCCCGAAAATTGGCTCTTTCAATTATTGGCGCATTTAAAATAATCTTACTGACAGACGCAAGGTCTTTTTTACCTTAAAAATAAGCCGGCGGAGCATGGTTTTAGGATTTTTGCAGAGCTTCCAGGCTTAAAACATCTATATAAGCAGCATGATTACCGAGCAAACCGGACTTTCTATTTGACCCCTAGCGCAATTGCCAATTGCGCTAGGCAATTCATTTCTCGTAAATGTTTCGAAACCCGTCTGGGGCTGCGGGCCTTACCTTTTTTCTGGGTACAACTTCTGCCTACAAAGCTTTATATAATTATTGACTTTCAGACCACAGACAAAACTTATCTTTGCGCTTCTAATAAAATAAAGGAGTATTTAGGAATGAACTTAATCACTAAGAAAATAGTAATGACCAAAGATATTGGTATTCATGGAAATCTGTTCGGAGGTATTCTAATGTCCTGGATTGACGAGGCAGCGGGCTCATTTGCCACAGAATATTGCCAAACGCCCAATATGGTTACCCTAAGGGTGGGGGAATTGCTGTTTAAAAAGCCGCTAAAGGCCGGTAATCATATCAGATTATACGGCGAGGTAACCCATGTGGGCGATACATCCATCACCGTAACTATCGAAGCAAGAAAATATAGCGTATATAATGCAGAAGAAACTATAGCGTGCACTACCACAGCTACTTTTGTGCGTATTGATGAAGATGGCAGACCACGTTCTCTGGACGAAAAAGTGAAAGAAAAGTATAAAAATGGTATCTTAGCGTAATTTTAAAAAAAATCGTATTAGTAATGCCTCATTATTATAGCCTCGGTAAGATTCCGAACAAAAGACACACTCAGTTCAGACAAGAGAATGGTGAACTGTATGCAGAGCAACTATTCAGTACAGAGGGTTTTTCCTCAAATTATTCCTTGTTGTACCATATTCACCCACCAACGGTGATTGTTAAGACCAAAGAACCTTATGATGTTTCTCCTAAGCCAGCATCTGACAATATCTTAAAGCCCCGCTGCTTTGAAGGTTTCGAAGTGAAGCCGGATAGTGACTTTCTACGTTCCAGAAAGGTAGTGCTGTTTAATGATGATGTGCATATCGCATTGGCGGCACCAACTCAGGGTCTCAGCGGTAATACTTTCTTTAAAAACGCGGATGCTGATGAAGTGATTTTTGTGCACAAAGGAGAAGGTACCCTTAAAACGCAATACGGAAACATCACTTTCGGTTATGGCGATTATCTGGTCATCCCTAGAGGATGTATTTATCAGATTGAGTTCAACACAGAAGATAACCGCTTGTTCATTGTAGATTCTTTCAGTCCTATTACTTTCCCTAAACGTTATTTGAGCCGCTACGGCCAGTTGCTGGAGCATGCGCCATTCTGTGAGCGCGATATCCGCAAGCCTGAGTATGTAGCACCAATAGACGAAAAAGGTGAATTCCTCATCAATACCAAAAAAAGAGGTATGATGTATCCTATTTGGTACGGATATCACCCATTTGATGTAGTAGGTTGGGATGGTTGCGAATATCCTTATGCTATCAGCATACATGATTTCGAGCCTATTACCGGTCGTGTGCATCAGCCACCTCCGGTGCATCAGCATTTCGATGCCCGCAACTTTGTTATTTGCTCATTTGTGCCTAGATTATACGACTACCATCCACAGGCTATTCCTGCGCCTTACAACCACAGCAATATCGATAGCGATGAGGTATTGTACTACGTTGATGGCGACTTTATGAGCCGCAAGCACGTGACCAAAGGTATGATTACCCTGCATCCTGCAGGTATTCCGCATGGTCCTCATCCCGGTGCTATCGAGAAGAGTATCGGTGCCAAAGAAACAATGGAACTGGCAGTAATGGTGGATACCTTCCACCCATTGAAAATGACTGCGGATGCGCTGGGTATAGAAGATGATTCTTACGCGCTGAGCTGGATGGAATAAGCGTTCTAACTGAAAATTACAAGAAAGATTAAAGATTAATATGCAAAAAGAGATAATTAATGCAGCCGCTGCGCCGGCTCCTATCGGACCATACAATCACGCAGTAAAATTTGGCAATTTACTGTTCGTGTCTGGTCAGATTCCTTTCAATCAGGCCAAAAATGAATTGGTGACTTCAGGTATTCAAGATGAAACCCGTCAATGCCTTGAAAATGTAAAAGCCATTTTGGAAACCGCCGGTTATGACTTTAAGGATGTATTGAAAGCTACCATTTTCATTACCGATATGGGTCAGTTTGCACAAATCAATGAGGTGTACGCTACCTATTTTACCGAAAATGCTCCTGCCAGAGAATGTGTGCAAGTAGCCGCATTGCCTCGTGGGGTAAATGTAGAAATATCTGTTATTGCAGGGAAATAATACTGCAATCGTTTTTGATACAAGGAGACTATCCCCAATCAAAAAGGGATGGTCTCCTTATTCGTTACCAAGAGTGGGATGGCATTTGGGATTTGTTTGATAAATTTACCATTTTTAATCCTGCTCGCAAGAAATACCTGAGACATGCAAAGCAATCCTATTTTTGAAAAAGCAGTTTCATTTGTCAATCATACCAATCAGCATATTTTCCTCACCGGAAAGGCGGGCACCGGCAAAACTACTTTTTTAAAATACATCAGAGCGCACAGTCATAAGCAGATAGTGGTGGTGGCACCTACCGGAGTAGCAGCAATCAATGCAGGTGGTAGTACCATACATTCCTTCTTCTACCTGCCTTTTGGTACTTATATTCCTACCACGCGCACGGTCTGGGGCGGTATGGATACCAATGTGTACAACAAGCACCAGCTTTTTGAGAAGGCAAGGCTTTCTACCGAAAAGAGAGAAATTATCAGAAATATGGACACCCTGGTCATTGATGAAATATCAATGGTGCGCGCGGATGTATTGGATGCTATAGACGCATTGCTCAGGATGGTGCGTCGCAGGCCGGAGACTCCTTTTGGTGGGGTACAAATGGTCTTTATCGGCGATATGTTTCAGTTGCCACCGGTAGTCAAGGATGCCGATTGGGAGCATCTGAGCACGGTTTATGAATCGCCTTTCTTCTTTGATGCTTTGGTTATGAAAGAGGCAGAGCCTGTGTATATCGAGCTGAAAACAATTTATCGGCAAACGGATGATGCCTACATTAATATTCTTAATCGCATCAGGAATAATGAGGCAGAAGCTGAAGACCTAGAGCTCTTAAATGAGCGGTATAATCCATATTTCATGCCGGATGCTTATTCAGGTTTTATTACCCTCACTACCCATAATTACAAGGCGGATGAGATAAACCAAACGGCACTGGCGCAGCTCTCAGATGAGCCAGTGGTGTTTGAGGCCAAGATTACCGGCACCTTTCCTCCTCATGCTTATCCGGTAGAGGAGCATTTGGTGTTGAAGGTAGGAGCCCAAATCATGTTTATTAAGAATGATAAAGGCGAGACGCGTAGGTATTATAATGGTAAGATTGGAACCATCTCGGCCTTAAACAAAGCAAGCAATAAGATTACGGTTCGCTTTGTGGACGAGGATACGGAGCTGGAGATTGAACCTGAAGTTTGGGAAAATATCAAATACGATTTCGACAGAGATGCTGATGAGATAAAAGAGGAAAAGCTGGGCACCTTTGCTCAATTTCCTATCCGACTGGCCTGGGCGGTCACCATTCACAAAAGTCAGGGGCTTACTTTTGATAGGGGAGTAGTGGATGCCGGTCAATCTTTTGCACCGGGGCAGGTTTATGTGGCACTTTCCCGCCTCAGAAGTCTTGACGGTCTTATTCTAAAGTCCAGAATTACCGCTTCGAGTATTTACACTGATCCCAAAATTCTTGAATTTGCCAAGCATGCAGCCAAAGACGACGCACTGGACAATATCCTCGGCATGAGTCAGAAAATGTTTGCCGAACAAGCTTTGGTGCGGGCCTTCGATTGTATGGATTTGTATGATCGCTGGTTGGAATTTACCAAAGATTTGGTGCGTAGAAATATTCCTGAAAAGGATGATGCCGGAGCCTTTGCCTTGCAGCAGCTAGACCAGATTAAGGTGCTGGACCATACGGCTCAAAAGTTTGAACCTCAGTTGGTGGCTATTGTAAACGATACAGCTTCAGATAGGTATATGCGGCTCAAAGAGCGGGTGCAGGCTGGAGCCAATTGGTTTTTGCAAATATTACAACCGGTTATAGCACAGACAAAGACGCATATAGCTACCTACAAGATTAAAAAGGGTACCAAGAAGTATGTAAAAGATGTACAGGGGCTATTGCAGATGACGGAGAAGAAAAGAGTGCAACTTGAGCAGGCTGCTGCCATTGCTGAAGGCCTCGCTGCGGAAATGAAAATGGGCGCGGTAATAGAAGAGGTAAATAAAATGTTTGCTCCCATGCCTCTTACTGAGGATGAGAGTGCAGCACAAGAAGAAGGCAAAAAGCCCAAGGTTTCTACACGTGAATTAAGCCTGCAATTGTATAGAGAAGGTAAGAGTCCGGAGAAAATTGCAGAGCTACGCAATCTGGCGCTTTCCACCATTTATAGCCATTTGGCCGCCGCAGTAGCCGCGGGCGACCTAAAAGTAGATGAGTTTGTTGCGCCAAAGGATATTCAGGTCATCAGAAAAGCCTTTGAAGAACATCCCGGCGAGGGAATAAGCAGAATCAAAGAAATGCTGGGGCAGGAATATACCTTTAATGACATCAAATTGGTTAAGGCTCATCTCGAATTCGAACAATCAAAAGCATAATTACTGTTAAATAATTAAAAAAGGCCTCGGTTTGGACTTATCCAAAACTGCCCGCGGGCTTTTTAATGGATTAAATACCTAAATTTGCTTCGCAGTTTCAAATACCAGGTTTTAACAGTTTAATCATGTCAAAGAAGAGTATCATTTTGCTTATTGCCATAGCAGTAGTGCTGGGCTTAGCAGTGTCAATGTTTGGTAGCCTGAGCACTTACGAGACCTTTAGCTCAGCGGCAGAAAAAGAAGGACAAACTATTGTGGTGATGGGTACATTAGATACCACCAAACCAATGGTTTATGACCCAGAGCTGGATGCTAATAAGTTTGTGTTTCATGCTGTGGATAAAGCAGGTACTACACATCAGGTGGTATTTAATGGTACCAAGCCGGATGATTTTGAACGTACCGAGTCTTTAGTAATGACGGGATATGTTAAAGGTGATGTATTTTATTGCCAGAAAATACAAATGAAATGTCCTTCTAAATATGAGGACCAACAAATTGTAGTGGCACAACAACCTTAGTATATCATTTTACTTTTCAGATAAGCAAATTTTCTAATCTTGGAGACGAAATTTATTGGAGAAAGTTTATTGCCCGGTCAGATAGGCCAGCTGCTGATGATTTTCTCCTTTGTAAGCGCATTATTTTCTATTTATTCCTATTTGCAGGTAAATAAGTTTGAGCTCAAAGACATGCAACAGTCTTTGACCTGGCGCAAACTGGCACGCATAGGCTATACACTACACGCTTTTGCCATTGTAGGTGTATTTCTAACGCTCTTTTATATTATTCAAAATCATTTGTTTGAATATACCTATGCTTATAGCCATAGTTCTAAGGGGCTAAAGGCAAAGTATTTACTTTCTTGTTTCTGGGAAGGTTCAGAAGGTAGTTTCTTGTTATGGACTTTCTGGCATGCAGTCCTAGGATTCTTTGTTCTGGCTAAAGGTCGGGAATGGGAAAGCAGGGTGATGGTGATTCTGCTTTTTGTACAGGCCATACTGGTGAGTCTGCAACTGGGAATCTACATCGGCGATATCAAAATAGGAGCTTCGGCCTTTACCTTATTGCGCAACGAGATGGAAGCGCCAATATTGAAGCAGGCCAATTATCTGGAATTCATCACCGACGGAAACGGACTCAATGTGCTGTTGCAGAACTATTGGATGGTGATACACCCTCCGGTATTGTTTCTTGGATTTGGTGTAGCACTCTTCCCGTTTGCCTATGCCTTGGCCGCTCTTTGGAAAGGTGATTTCAAAAGTTGGATTAATCCTGCCTTGCGCTGGTCTTTGGCTACCGGAGCTATTCTTGGCGCCGGCATCATGATGGGAGGCGCCTGGGCTTATGAGAGTCTCAACTTCGGTGGTTACTGGGCTTGGGACCCCGTAGAGAATGCCTCTTTGGTGCCTTGGCTTATTGTGATTTCCGGAATCCACACCCTTATCGTATATAAGGCTACTGGCCGCTCGCTTAAAATTACATTGGTATTCTTCATATTGCAATATTTCCTGGTTTGGTACAGTACTTTCCTTACCAGAACAGGTATCTTGGGCGATACATCGGTGCACTCCTTCACAGGTGAGGGCTCATCTATGAAATGGCATCTGATTATAGCTATGGCCCTGCTACTAGGCTGGGGTATAGTATTGCTGGCCAAACAATGGAAGCGTATGCCGCAAATCGCAGGTGAAGAAGCCGCTAGTAGTAGAGAGTTCTGGATGCTCATAGGCTCTATAGTGTTGCTGATGAGCTCTGCGCAGATAATCACTATGACATCTTTGCCGGTATGGGCACCATTAGCAAAGGCAATTTCCGGTGTGGACTTTGCGCCTCCGGCAGATGTGGTAACTTATTACAATAATATCCAGGTATGGGCAGCTATATTGGTTGCGGCCTTTAGTGCCAGCGCACAGTTCTTCAAGTACAAGCGCACTGCCGACATGAAAGGTTTTTGGCGCTCCAATGGACTTATGTTCTTAGTGAGCATACTTATCAGCATCGCTATATGTTACTCCTGGGACATTAGCCCGATTCAGTACGTGCTGTTTTTGGTATTCTCCATGTATGCCCTGATAGCTAATCTGGTGTATTTGTTTACGGCTCAGAAGGCAAATCTGAAAAGAGCCGGCGGTTCTATTACGCATATTGGCTTTGCGATGATGCTTCTGGGTATCCTATTCTCGGGTTATAAAAAAGAGGTGATTTCTAAAGACATCAGTGGCAAGGTGCTCAACTTTGGTAAGGAGACTTTTGAAGAAAATAGAGAAGAAAGCCGCAATAATGTGATGCTGTATCGCAACACCTCTATACCAATGGGTGAATATATTGTTACCTATTTGGGGGATAGTGTAGATACCAAAAATGACCCTCCTCTTACTTATTTTAAAGTAAGATTTGAAAAATTGGATTCGCTAACCAGCCAGCCTCAAGAGTCGTTTACTCTGTATCCTAACTCTTTTGTGAATCCGAAAGGTCAGGAAGGCTTGAGTTCCAATCCTGCGGCTAAGCATTTTTGGAACAAGGATATATTTACTTACGTCAATTCTATCTCCAAGAGAGACACTGATAGCGCTACATTCCATTCTGTAGAGATTTATAAAGGTGATAGTGTATATGTGGATAATGGCTACTTTGTATTAGATAGTATTGGCGGGGCTATTAAGCATCCTGAATACAAAGGCGATGAAGGTTACGATGCTGCGGTGGCATTTAACTTTAGTGGTTATGATATTAGTGGCAAGTTGGGCAGCCTGCAACCTGTATTCTTTGTAAAGGGTAATAGTACCGGCACTCTGGTAGATTCGCTGAATGCACTGGGTACCCATATTCGTATAGAGAGTGTAAATCCGGATAAAAACTCCTTTACCGTAGGAATCAAGCAGCGAGCCCAGCAGGATGATTATATTGTCATCAAAACACTGGTATTCCCACTGATAGGTTTGTTATGGTTGGGGCTGTTTGTAATGGTGTTTGGCTTCTTTGTAAGTTTATATGCACGCAGAGAGCGCAAACCTTTACCACAGAAAAGTGTTATCGAGAAAATGCAGCAGTCATAAGGTTTAGCGGGCTGCAAGGAAAAAAATAAAGCTGAATATTTAAAAAACTGAGAGCAACTTAATATATTTGACATCTAGAACAGCGCACAATGAAGTATCAATTAGACGATAAAAACAAGCAAATTCTTGAGATCCTGCAGAAGGATGCAAAATTGTCTGTAAAAGAAATCGCATCCCGTATTCAGTTATCTTTCACGCCAACTTATGAGCGTATCAAGAATATGGAAGAGGCGGGTATCATTAGTGGTTATGTGGCATTGCTGAACAGAAATGCACTGGGCCTGAAAGTGGTAGCATACTGCAACCTTAGTCTGAAAGAGCAGTCTAAAGAAGCTCAGATGGAGTTTGAAACTGCGCTTCGTGAGATTCCCGAAGTAGTAGAAGCCGTGACTTTATCAGGTCAGTATGACTATCTCATCAAAATTGTAGTATCAGACATCGAGTCATACAATCAGTTTTTGGTGGATGTTTTCTCCACACTGCCATATATCGATCATTTCCAAAGTAATATCATGCTTTCGGAAATCAAAAGCGAAACGGCTTATCGTATTCCTTTATAGTGTTCAAAGCTAATTATATGAAATGGGCTGTCTGGAAAGGCAGCCTTTTTTGTTGTGGGCCCATGGGGCAGATACTATGCACTGTTGAGCCAAAGCGGTGCGCCTCCACAGCTTGCTACACTTGTGGAATATGCACCGGCGGACCCAAGAATTTTGGTTGGGTGTTGATTAGGTAGTCCACAAACACTTTGACCCGTGCCAGTTTTTCGCGCATTTGTACTTTGATGCCTGCTTTTCTAGACAGGTCTTTTGCATTGAAGGCAATGGCTTCGATACCTTCGCGTTGGGCTATGAACAGTGCTCTCTGATTATGAAAAGCTTGTGAGATTACGGTCACCTTTTTCTGTCCGAAGATTTCGCGCAGGCGCACCATGGAGTCGAAAGTGCGGAAGCCGGCATAATCCAGAAAAATGCGATTGCTATCGATGCCACGTGCTACTAAATCGGCCCTCATAGTTTCCGGCTCGTTATAGTTCTTGCGGCTATTGTCACCACTGATTATCAAATACTTAATTTTCCCTGATTTCATCAGTTTTTCAGCAGCATCTATACGATACAAATAATAATAATTGACCCGCCCCCCGGAGAGATATTTAGCCGTTCCCAGCAGTAGCCCCACATGATTTTCGGGTACGTTGGCTACACGATTGTATAGCCTACCGGCAGCCGCTCTGGCCACCAATCGGTCTGCAATGAATATGAATGCTATACAAAGCAATATGGCAGCTAAAAAATAGCGAAGGATCCTTTTTATTCTGAGCATGTATTTATAATTGATGGTAAGGGGCAATATGTTCAGGAAAGCTAATGTAGTATTTTTTCGTCTTAAGCAAAATGTAAAATTATACTGGTGTGGAGATGTGCAAAGACTGAGATTTTGTAATATATTTGGAACAACATTCGGATAATACAAAGCCCGACTGATACAGATACATTAATAGAAATTCAAAAAAATCATAGTCAATGAAGAATGCAGTACTTGTAGCCATTGCAGCCCTGGCTTTTGCGGCTTGCAAAAAAGATGAACCCAAGCAATTTTCTCACTTGTTGGTGAATGGGGCATCTTTCTCCTCAAATAAAGTTACCAAATCGGAAACCAAAGGTGGTGCCTCCTCTTTGGTTGAGGAAGATAATCTTTTTCGGCTCAGTTTTGCTACGCCTAGTCTGCCCGGCAATGCAGTGTATTTGCTCAAAAATCCTTCACCTTATCCCGAGCATGCATTTCTAACCATTCAATATCAGCATAATGTATATAGAGTGACACGCGATTCTGTATGGCTCGACTTTAATTTTATTAACGGTAAGCGACAGTACGTGTTGGCTCCTACATGGTTTGAGTCGGTAACATCTGAGGATAGTGTGCTTGTAGAAGGCGTGTTTAATGAACCTTAATCAATATTGAAGGGTTAGACATTGAAGTGGTCTAACCCTTTGTATTTAATGAGTTTTATGTAGTGGTTACTTTCCGATACAAAACTTACCGAATATAGCACCTAATATATCCCGGTCCACCTCAATTTTGCCGGTGATGGTGCCCAGGTGATACAAGGCATCCCGTAAGTGCAAGGCCAGTAAATCGCTGCTTAGGCCCATAGCCATACCTTCTGCTACAGCGCTGAGTGCTACAGAAGAGCGATGCAATGCTTCTTTATGTCTTTGATTGGTAATGATTACAGACTGATTATAGTCCTTTAACTGAAAATGGGCTACCAGTGCTTCCTGCAATCGGTTGAGGTTGATACCTTCTTTTACTGAAATGCTAAAAGCCTTCCAGTTGGGTTCATCCACTATCTTGTCTTCAGGATGCGCAGTTTGGTCTGCTTTGCTCCTGAGATTAAACACCAACTTGCCATCCAGTTCCTCTTTCAGTTGGTCCAATACCTCTGTATCATCTTCGTATAAGTGTATGACCACCTTAGCTTGCTGCACCTTTTCCTTGGCACGAGCCACGCCAATAGCTTCGATGGTATCTTCGGTATCGCGAATGCCGGCAGTATCGATAAAGCGGAAAGTGATACCGCCCAGGGTGATGGTTTCCTCGATAACATCCCGTGTAGTGCCCGCAATATCACTTACAATGGCACGTTCTTCTTTGAGTAGCGCGTTAAGTAATGTACTCTTACCTGCATTAGGTTTACCGATAATCGCTACGGGCACGCCATTTTTTATCGCATTACCATATTCGAAGCTGTCTATTAATTCGTTTATTTTTAGTTGGATATTTGCTACCAGCTGTTTCAGTTCGCTGCGGTCTGCAAAAACCACATCTTCATCAGAAAAGTCAAGTTCTAGCTCCAGCAGTGCGGTGAAATTGATGAGCTGTTCTCTAAGTCCTGCCAATTCAGAGCTGATGCCTCCACGCATTTGTTGCAAGGCTATTTCGTGGCTGGCTTTATTTTCTGCTGCGATTAAATCGCCCACAGCCTCAGCTTGAGCCAAATCTAACTTGCCATTTAAGAAGGCTCTTTGTGTAAACTCCCCTGGGCCGGCCAGGCGGGCACCCAGAGCAGAGCAGGCCTGTACTATTTGATTGAGAATATAAGGTGAGCCATGAGCGGCGATTTCTACTGTGTCTTCTCCGGTAAAGCTTCGTTCGTTTAAAAACAGGGTTACTACCACCTCATCTATGAGGCGGGCGGTGTGCTCATTTTCAGGTTTTTGGGCATAGAAGCGACCAAAATGTGCAGTATGACTCTTTTGCTTGCTTAAGTCTTTGCCTACAAACAACTGGTTGACAATATCCACAGCTTCCGGGCCGGACAGACGCACCAGACCTATGGCCCCCAGTCCCGGGGCTGTTGAGATGGCTACAATAGTATCATTTGATGCTAGCATATATCTTTCAGGGCTTCATGCCCCTGGCTTTTGATGTTAATTACAAACCCACTGCTTTAGGAGCAATGGGTTTGAGCTATTAAGGTATAAAATGAATTTGGTTTTTACTGATGCTTAGGCCGTTTTCCCCCCCATCTTAGGGCTGCCCTTAGGCACGCTTACTTCCTTTTTGGGAAAAAACATTTTGATGAGCACAGGTGCCGTAGCTACCACAATCATGCCCAGGATGATATATTCTAGATTGCGCTCTACCCAAGGGTTTCTGCCGATGAAGAACCCTATGGTACACAGCGAGCCAATCCATAAAATAGCGCCCATAATATTGTAGAACATAAATTTGCCATAGGGCATACGCACTACACCTGCGATGATAGGGGCAAACGTACGCACTATTGGCACAAAACGAGCCAGCAAGATAGCCCCACCGCCTTTGCGCTCATAAAACTCTTTGGCTTGCACGATATGTTTCTTTTTTAAATACCAGGTATCTTTTCGCTCAAATAGGAAGTTGCCTGATTTCTTACCAAACCAGTAGCCAAACATATTGCCGGTTACTGCGGCGATAATCATCATCAGCTCCCAGAAAATGAGGTTATAAATGGGGTCATTAAAAGGTTGATTTGCGGCGGCGATGATGGTTCCGGTCAGGAATATCAAAAAGTCGCCGGGCAAAATAAACCCTAGTAGCAATCCGGTTTCGGCAAAGATAATAGCGAGAATGATATACATACCGCCATGAGCCATAATCCATTCTGCATTGGTTAAATTACTAAAGAATTCAAAAATTGCATCCATTATTGTATCAAAAATTTAAAAATGCTGTGCTGAACAGCTTATGAGCTTGCGAAAATAATCTATTTTGATTAGATAGAACTGTTATAAATACCTAAGGAATGTTTAAAATATGCAAACACTACAAATAGGCTCATTTTCCCAACCTTTCCCGACTTGTTTACACGTCTTACGTTTAGAATAGCCAATCCTTTGCTACAGAATGGGCTAGGGGGTATGGTAATAACATATTTTATCTAAGTGGCACAGGTGGGGAGCCACATTAATGTGCCAAGGTGTGCTGGTGCTGAATTAGATTACAAAAAATGCGGCACCTAAAGTGCCGCATTTTAACATTTTTTACTTTACATTTCTTTTAACCCAGATTACGCATTAGGAATTTAAAAGAAAATTATTATGGCAAATAATCCACAAAATAGCTCAAAAAGCATAATAAATTATGGTTTTTGAGCTATTGAAGTGGATTAGAAGCAAGAATAATTTTATATAAAGAGT
>DATGQB010000075.1:0-12134 GCA_035304405.1 Edaphocola sp. | reverse complement strand
TTTATATAAAATTATTCTTGCTTCTAATCCACTTCAATAGCTCAAAAACCATAATTTATTATGCTTTTTTCACTATTTTGTGGATTATTTGCCATAATAATTTTCTTTTAAATTCCTAATGCGTAATCTGGGATAAAAAAGACCACCTCCTAATGAGGCAGCCTTTTCTCCATTATCTGAATACTATAGCTACTGCTGGGTGATATGATGATCGAGTAGCCAGTTGCTGTAAGTTTTGTCTACAAAATTCATTACATGAAAATCATAGTGCTCGGAAATAATGCCCAAGCCTTTTTTTAGTTTCATTTCCACAGTGCCACAGTCCACCCATGAGTCGAATGGCAGGCGGGCGTAGAGCTGACTTTCAACCCTTACAATATCTGTAACCAATTGACCATTTACGGTGGCGGTATCGGTAGTGGACACCACTTTGCCATCAACTTTGGCAAAAAACTCTATGGTGCCGTAGGTAAATTGTCCTTCATTGGTCCATGTGTCGCCCACTTTGGGGTCGCCATTGAGCACCTTGGCTTGTACCAGCGTGGTACCTTCATCATTGACCTTGAGCAGGGTGTAATAATTGCCTTCAAACTTGCCGTAAAACTCCTTAACTATAGTGCCGGTGTTTACATCTACCTGCTCATAATAGTTGTAGCTAAACCCGTCTATCACTGTATCTCTGCCGGTATAATACCTTTTAAAAACTGTGCCATCACTGGCTTCGTACAGCCACCAGTTGGCAGTATTGGTAGGCATAAAATCGTCTATACCTTCGTTTTCGGGATTGATAGGCTTCTTGTCTTTGCAGGAGCTGAGGCCCAAAACAATGGCACAAAGCCCGGTTATGAACAGTGATAAGGTTTTTTTCATAAAAAGGAAATTTGTTATTTAGAGATTAGAAAAAGCTGATGCCATCCGGATAAACTAATACATCCAAAGGTATATCATTTTGGTGTATATCTGAAATTTTGGCTACCGGAGGGAAAAAACTGAATCCTATCTTAAATACATCCTTGCGGCAGCGCTTAAGGTATTTGTCGTACATACCTTTGCCATAGCCCACCCGATAACCTTGCTCGTCGGCAACAATCAGGGGTACAATAATAATATCAAAATCTTCTGGTGCTGCCAGCGCTTGGCTCAGCGGCTCTACAAGGTCAAAAGCCCGGCGTTCGAATTCGGTATCATCATCTGCATAGAAGGCTTCAATGGTATAATCTTTCATATTACTTACCGGATATGCGATACGCAAACCCGGATTGAGAAACCGGAAATAGTGAGAGAAGAAAAAGGTGTTAGGTTCACCTTTCTGCTCCAGAGGCATATAGTTCAGCAGGTTTTCGGCATAGGGCAGATCTATGCGTTGCAGTTGAATCATGAGCAAATCATTGAGGCGATGCCGCTCAGCTTCTGTCAGGGCCATGCGTTGTTTTAGGTATGCCGCTCTTAATTGAGCTTTAGTAATATTATCCATCTGTATTCAAAATTGGGTCAAAGATACAGTATATAATATAGTAGTTAGCGGGTGGGGCTGCGGCCGCTATCTTGCCAAAAGGCGCTATCTTTGCGCATGGGGGCTATGGTAGAAAGGATGAGTAATGTGGTAGAATATGGGGGAAGAATGAAGGCTCAAGTGAATTTTTAGGATGTTTTTAACATATTTTTTGATGGCCTTGAGAATTTAATTTGGCTGATATATGAAATAGTTATACTTTTGCAGCCTCAAAAAATCTGCATTATTTCAATGATGTAGGTTTGGGAGAGTAAAAAAACAAATCAACTCGTTAACACCAAAAAAAGTTTAAGCAATGGCTAAAGAAATTACGGGCTATGTAAAGCTCCAAGCTAAAGGCGGACAGGCGAATCCTGCGCCACCAATTGGTCCTGCTTTGGGTTCTAAGGGTATTAATATCATGGAATTCTGTAAGCAGTTCAATGCGCGTACACAAGATAAACAAGGTAAAGTATTGCCTGTTTTGATTACTGTGTATTCAGATAAGTCTTTCGACTTTGTTATCAAAACTCCTCCTGCAGCAGTTCAATTGATGGAGCTTGCAAAAGTAAAAACTGGTTCTAAAGAGCCTAATCGCAACAAAGTTGGTAAGGTAACTTGGGCACAAGTGGAAGAAATCGCAAAAGACAAAATGAGCGATTTAAACTGCTTCACACTGGAAAGTGCAATGAAAATGGTTGCCGGTACGGCACGCAGTATTGGTTTGACAGTTGAAGGTGATGCACCTTGGCAAAAGTAAACCACATTTATAGTTCACCCTAAAAAAACTTGTTGTTAAAATGGCAACTTTAACTAAAAAGAGAAAAGCTGCAGAAGCAAAAATTGATAAAAATAAATTTTATACCCTCAGCGAAGCCGCTCAATTGGTAAAAGAAGTAAACTGTACTAATTTCGATAGCTCTGTTGACGTGCACATTCGTTTGGGTGTGGATCCTAAAAAAGCTGACCAAGCGCTTAGAGGTACAGTAACATTACCTCACGGTACTGGTAAAACCAAAACTGTATTGGTACTTTGCCCTGCTGATAAAGAAGAAGAGGCAAAAGCTGCCGGTGCTGATTACGTAGGTCTGGACGAATACATCACAAAAATCGATGGTGGCTGGACTGATATCGATGTAATCATCGCTACTCCTTCTGTAATGCCTAAAATCGGTAGATTGGGTAAAATCTTAGGTCCTCGTAACCTGATGCCAAACCCTAAAACCGGTACTGTGACTAACGATGTAGCTGCTGCTGTAAACGAAGTAAAAGGTGGTAAAATCGCATTTAAAGTAGATAAAGCCGGTATTATCCACGCTTCTATTGGCCGCGTTTCTTTTGAGCCTAACAAAATCTCTGAGAATGCGCTCGAATTGATTAATACTTTAATCAGAATGAAACCTGCTACTTCTAAAGGTACATACGTTAAAGGAATTACTTTAGCACCTACTATGGGTCCTGGTATCACTATTGATACTAAATCTGTATCTTAATAGCATTCAGCTTAATCCATTAACTCACAATTTTCGTTGATACGAAATTTAAATTATTAAAAGAATGAACACTGCTCAAAAACAAGAAGCTATCGAGCTTTTAAAAAGCAAGTTTTCTCAATACAGTAACTTCTACGTTACCAATACCGAGTCTTTGACTGTAGCGCAAATCAACAGCATTCGCCGCGCATGCTTTGAAAAGCAAGTGGAAATGACTGTAGCGAAGAATACTTTGATCAAGAAAGCGCTGGAGAGCCTTAATGATGAAAAATATACTGGCGTATATGAGGCATTACACGGTGTTACCGCTTTGATGTTCTCTGACTCTCCAAAAGAACCAGCCGTTATTCTTTCTGCTTTCCGCAAAGATAACCCTGGCGACAAACCAGTATTGAAAGCTGCTTTAATCGGCGAAGAATTGTTCGTAGGTGATCAATCTCTTGCTCAGCTTAAAAATATCAAAACCAAAAACGAACTCATCGGAGAAGTTATCAGCTTGTTGCAATCTCCAATCAGTCGTGTGGTATCTGCATTGCAAAACAAAGCAGAGAATGGTACAGATGCAGCGCCTGCTGAAGACGCAGCTCCTGAAGCTCCTGCAGCTGAATAAGGAAAGAATTTCCTATTGGCTACAGAGCATTGCTCGAGCTAATATGTCAGCAAAAATGCGTAACTTGCAAGCTGTATATTTTGTAAAAATTTGAATGCTTCCAACAATCATCATATTTAAAAACTATTAAAATCTTATAAAAATGGCAGACGTAAAGGCATTAGCCGAATCATTAGTAAACTTAACAGTTAAAGAAGTACAAGAATTAGCAGATTTCTTAAAATCTGAATACGGTATCGAGCCAGCTGCTGCTGCAGTAGTTGTTGCTGGTGGTGGTGATGCAGGTGCTGGTGCAGCTGCTGAAAAATCTACTTTCGACGTGATTTTGAAATCAGCTGGTGCTTCTAAATTGAACGTTGTAAAAGTTGTTAAAGACTTAACTGGTCTTGGCTTGAAAGAAGCTAAAGAATTAGTTGACGGCGCTCCTAAAGCTATTAAAGAGGGCGTAGATAAAGCTACTGCTGAAGATCTGAAAGCAAAATTAACTGAAGCTGGTGCTGAAGTAGAATTAGCTTAAGATTTATTAAGATTCGGTATAATTCATACGATTTATATTTAATCAAATATTTAAAAAGAGGCTGAATCCTATGGATTCAGCCTCTTCACGTGATGGAAATGCCCATACTACATATAGTATTAATCGCTTTTATTTGTATGGTGTCTAGGGCCTTGAGGCAGACCCACGGAATAAGCTATTATCCTTCAACGATAGCTAGTATTCTCTCAGAAAATTGCTATTTTTACGGTTATAAACTAACAAAACAGGAAATAAATTGTCAACTGTATCGTATAGAAATCTGCTCGACGAAGAATTGCTTTATCGCATGGCCCAACGTTCCGACCAAGAGGCTATGAATATGCTTTATAGACGCTATGCCCATCTGGCTTTGGGATTGGCGCTAAAGTATGTCGCATTTGGCGAAGCACAATCTATTGTGCAGCATGTTTTTGCACATGTATGGAATGAGGCTTCTAGTTTGAAAATGCGCAGTTTCAAATCCTGGTTGTATAATGCTGTTAAGATGGAGTGTGTGTCACGACTGGGTGCTCCGCCTGCTGGCGAGTCGGCGCAAGGGCCGGTAGATTTGATGGAAGCGGAAAATCTAAATATGCTCAATATGGAGCAAGAGCATATGGTAATTATGCTTGAAGATTGCCTTTCCTCACTTCCTTCTGAGCAAAGAATTTGCATCGAGTTGTTCTATAAAGGACAAAAAACCTATGAAGAAATTGCCAGCCAGCAAAGGATGACTGCCATGCAGGTAAAAACTTTACTTCAGGCTGGGAGAAAAAATTTGAAAATCTGTTTTAGAAGACAAAAAAACGCCCACTAAAACCTATGTACATCAGAGACAGAATTATTAAATCAATCGAAAACAGTGCCTGTCTTACCAGGAGGCAGATAGACGATTATTTAAATAATAAATTATTTCCGGAAGAGCTCTACGTGGTAGAGATGCACCTGGTAGAATGTCCCTTCTGCAACGACGCTATAGAAGGTTACACCAAAGCGCCGGAAGCTAGGGTGACTCTTGGCAAGGCAGACAATTTTGCTTTTCCGGATAAGAGCGCCGCTTTGGCAGCTGACAAGGTTAAAACTGTATCGAGTGCAAAAGCAGTAGCCAATCCGGGTTCCGCTCCCAAAGAACAGCCTAATCGGAAAGTTCCGGTAAGCAATTCCTTTGGTGAGGAGCCAAGACGCTCAAAGTCGCCCTGGGTTTGGGCGATAGTAGGCCTTGCCGCTCTTGGCCTCGGCGGATGGATGTATCAGAAGGGCTTTTTGGGGGGTAGGAATGATGTGCGGGATAATGTTACGGACGCAAGTTTAAACGGTAATGTGGATTCTTCAGCCTTGATGCTTAACTCTGAGTCAATAGATAGGGTGGCTGATTCCATTATAAATGCGAAGTTTGGCTTCCAGAATCAGGCTCCATTGGCTCCGGTGGCCAAAAAAGTTGAGTATATAGTGCCAGGAGGCACGCGCAAGGTGGTAGATAATTCGGAGCATATTTCTTCTGAGCGGCAGCAGACCAGTAGTCATGGAGGTCAAACCGTGGCTGAGAAGTCTAGCGGTTTTATCGGGCCTACATTGCCGCCTGAGGAAAATGCGAAAAAGAGTAGCACTACGGAGCACAAGAGCACGACGACAATTTCCACTCAAAGGTCTTCTGCTGCGAGTAGCCCTGCGGCAGCACCGGCCGCCGGCACGAAGGAACAGGCTACTCAAAATACCAAACAAGAGTCTGCAAAGAATACAGAGCAAGCTAAAACGGAAGCTGCCGACAGAAAGAACACAGCAGCAGCCAAAAGCAATGAAATTGCGCAGGCAGAAAAAGATTTTGCCAAGGGGCTGGAATTGTATAACAAACAACAGTATGCCGCTTCAATAATGTATTTTCAGGCGGCAGCCAAGGTCAAAGATTTTTCTAGACGTAAACAAGCTGAGAGCTATGTAAAACTGGCCAAAAGTGAAGTGGTAAATGCAGAACGAAAGAAAAATGCTGAGAGATAATATATAAATGCTGAATAAACGCGATGCTGGAGCCCTATATCATAAAAGTCGATAAATACATCAGTTCAAATTTCCCTGTAGAAGTCAGGGAAATTTCTATTTTGACATACAAAGCATTGGCTTTGGTTGTTGTCTTTTTGCTATTGGCTTACTTATTAAAGAAGCTAATGCTCCCGGTAATTCGCTGGGCTGTGAACAAATTTGGGGGGCCATTGGCACAGGCGCTTTTTTATAGAAAAGTGTTCCGTGCAATCCTCAATTTTATACCGATGATGTTTTGCTACTTCATCATCGAAGAGTTCTTTTATCGCAGCAAGAAGTTTCTGCCTTATGTGGATATGTTTTTCAACTGGTTGATTTTGTCAGTGGTAGCTCAGATACTGGTACGTACCACAAAGGCTATTGAAGATTTTGCACAATCAAATACCGGAGACTACAATCCTACAGGTTTTAGAGCCATTGGTCAGTCTATTCGCATTGTTGGTACGTTTTTGTATATCGTCATCTCCCTATCCATATTTCTAAAGGTTTCGCCGGGGAGTATTTTCGCAGGCTTAGGTGCTTTTACCGCGGTGATTATTCTCGTATTTAGAGATAGTATCTTGGGCTTTATTTCGGGTATTCATGTAGTGGGTTCCAGACATTTTAAGGTAGGCGACTGGATACATGTAAGTAAGTATAAACTCGAAGGAACGGTAGTGGAGATAAACCTGCTGACGACTAAAATTAAAAATTTTGACAATACCATTTCTACTATTCCTACCTACGACCTGATTAATACAGAGGTGCGGAATGCGCAGATATTGATTGATAGAAACTCTCGCAGAATCAAGCGTTCAGTGTACTTTAATACCAATTCGTTTAAATTTGTGGATTATGATTTATATCTTAAGCTGCAAAAAATTGATTTATTAAAAGGCTATTTTAAGACGGTTAAGACAGAAATTCAGCGTTTAGAGCAGCTACATATTCACCAAGGCGACACCAATCTGATTAATGGAAAGCAGCTCACAAATATTGGTGTATTCAGAATGTATGTACTGGCATATTTGCAGCAGCATGATAAGATAGACCCTAACCAGGAAATCATGGTGCGCCAGTTGGAGATTACGCCCCAAGGAATGCCGCTGGAAATTTATTGTTTTACCAGGTTGGGGGTGTGGGGAGATTTTGAAAACCTACAGTCTGATATCTTTGATCACATTTTGGTGGCTTCAAGAGCTTTTGACCTGGAAATTGCACAGATGGGCGCTAGCCGCCCAGAGGCTCATTAAGCCGATAAACAACTAGTAACACCGCCACTAATAGGACAATATGAACATTAAATTCTTACTTAAGCGTCTTATATATGCACTTTCGGTACTATGGGGAGTGATAACGCTGGTATTCCTATTGTTTAACGCCTTGCCCGGAGATCCTGCGCGCTTAACCATGGGGCAACGCAGTGATTTGGCATCGCTGGAAAACGTACGCAAGGAACTTAATTTGGATAAGCCCCTATTGGTCCGTTATGGCTATTACCTTAATGATTTGCTGCCTTTGACCATACATGCCGCATCTAGGGAAAATGAAGCTAAATATCAGTATGCCGTCATTAGTCCTGTGGGTGCCGAGCATGTTCTGGTGGCCAAGAAGCCTTATTTCGGTCGCTCATATCAAAGTAAAAGACTCGTATGGGACATACTCGCCGATGCGCTACCGGGCACTATTGTGCTTGCTATTGCAGCCATGATTATTGCCACAGTGCTGGGCATCTTATTGGGCATTCTGGCAGCGCTTAAGCAGAATACCTTCTGGGATTTTGCTGCAATCTTCTCCAGTGTCATTGGCATATCTGCTCCCAGCTTTTTTGCCGGGCTGATTATTGCCTACGTTTTTGGATTTTTGTTAAGTGATATTACCGGACTTGGCATGGTGGGCAGTCTTTGGGAGTTTCATGCCTTTGATGGCAAGCAGCTTAGGCTCAGCAATCTTATTTTGCCAGCCATTACTCTGGGTATAAGACCTATGGCTATTATTGCTCAGCTCACCAGAAGCACTATGCTCGACGTTTTGTCACAGGATTATATCCGCACAGCCATGGCAAAGGGGCTAAGCAAAACCAAGGTTATATTTAAACATGCCTTACCTAATGCATTGAATCCTGTAGTGACCGCTATCTCCGGTTGGTTTGCAGAGCTTTTGGCCGGCTCATTCTTTGTCGAGTTTATCTTCAGCTGGAAAGGGCTGGGTAAGCTTACGGTAGATGCTTTGGATAAATTTGATTTTCCGGTGGTCATGGGTGCTGTATTGCTGTCTGCCAGTATTTTTGTAATCATTAGTACCCTCACAGATTTACTATATACAAAGCTGGACCCTCGAGTTAAATTATCTTAAAAATCATTCTTAACCTTGCAGGTATCCCGCTATTTTGGCAATTTGCAGTGCGCTAACGTTTACCAACGGACCTACAATGAAACATTAAGTAATTTTGAAAATGCCTCTATGCGACCCTGATATTTTCCATCTAGTCCCCGACTTTAAACGTCTTATATTCTCGTTTAACTAAATTTCGACAAAAACAATGAGAGCCACAACTATAACACTACTATTATGCCTCATCTCATTATTGGGATATACACAGGAGACTACTAAGGTAGAGACCGTAAAGGGCAAAAAACTAGAATGGTTTACCAGGCATATAACCGTAGAGGCCATTGACCCTAAGACGGGTAAAACGGTTATCCGCGAAATTTTAGAGCGCACCACCCTGAAAAGTTATGATGGTGTAGATGTGGCCACAAATGCGCCCTCATCTGTCCATAAAAAGGTGAATAAATGGGTAAATAAGCATCTCAAAACCATTAAGCGTCCCAAATTTCACAATCGAGATATGCGCATACAGTTTGCCAACTATGTGGTGGATACTTCAGGGAAGCTAGTGTATTACGAAATGCTGTTATATCCCTACAAGCAAAGTTTACAGCTTTATCCAAATGAATATACGGAAGAGATAAAGCAATACCTTAAAGCAATAGAAGATAAGATAAATAGTTTCGAAGGACTTGGTAAGCAAAAAGGTATGATTTTTGTTGCTACTCCTATAGAACTATAGGGCATATTTAGTTAACCTAAGACTATAAAAATTAATTAGATTCGGGATGTCGATATTTAGAATTAAAGGGGGGAAACCACTAAAAGGCACTATTAAACCACAAGGCGCAAAAAACGAAGCGCTACAGGTGCTCTGCGCCGTCTTGCTTACCGACCAAAAGGTCACCATTTCCAATATTCCCAATATACTGGATGTAAACATGCTCATTGAGCTGTTGGGTGATTTGGGAGTGCAAATCGAGAAAGTGAATGAAGATACATATTCCTTTGAGGCCAAAACGGTTGACATCTCGTACCTGCAGTCAGAGACTTTCAAACAGAAGTCTGGCAAGCTGAGAGGTGCAGTAATGCTGGCAGGGCCACTCCTGGCCCGGTTTGGCAAAACTTATCTACCGCAGCCGGGAGGGGATAAGATAGGGCGTCGGCGCCTCGACACTCACATTCTGGGCTTTGAGCGTATGGGCGTAAGCTTTAGCTATGATGCCAATCAGAAAGAATTTATCTTAGATGGTACCAAGCTCAGTGGCGCTGATATACTTCTGGAAGAGCCCTCTGTGACCGGTACGGCCAATATTATTATGGCAGCGGTGATGGCCAACGGCACTACTACTATATATAATGCTGCTTGCGAGCCTTATGTGCAGCAGCTGTGTAAAATGCTCAATGCCATGGGTGCCGATATCTCCGGTATTGGCTCCAATTTGCTCACCATCAAAGGGGTGAGCAGTATGCATGGATGCTCACACCGCCTTCTGGCAGATATGATTGAAGTGGGCTCTTTTATAGCAATGGCAGCCATGACCCAAAGCGAGATCACCATTAAGGATGCTGATGTGGAATTTCTGGGAATCATGCCCCAGACTTTTGCCAAATTTGGCGTGCAATTTGAAGTAAAAGGCAATGATATCTATGTTCCTGCGCAGCAGCAGTACGCCATTGCAAAGTTTATAGACGGTTCTATTCTCAATATTTATGACCACCCATGGCCGGGCCTCTCTCCCGACCTAATATCTGTGATTCTGGTAATGGCTACTCAAGCCAAAGGCACGGTGCTTATATACCAGAAGATGTTTGAAAGCCGCCTCTTCTTCGTGGATAAACTCATCGAAATGGGTGCTCAGATAGTACTTTGTGACCCCCACCGTGCGGTTATCATTGGACTCAACAGGGCTACTGCTCTCAAAGGTATTCGCATGGTGTCGCCGGATATCCGTGCCGGAGTAGCATTGCTCATAGCGGCACTCTCTGCAGAGGGTACCAGTATTATCGAGAATATCGACCAGATAGACAGAGGCTATCAGGATATTGATGGCCGTTTGAGAGCTCTGGGCGCCGATATAGAGCGTGTACCAGGATAAAATATGCTGCCTAAGCCAATATATTCCAAAATGATTCATTAGCACTATAAATTTGAGCAATCTGCGTATAGAAACTAACTTTCAGGAAATGATGAAATGGCTTTTCTTTTTGGCCTTTAATAGTTAACTTTGTCGAGCTATTATAGCACTTGGAAAAATTTATTTTATCTATTTAAAATTTCAAAATAATTTATGGGAATCGTTAAAGATAGGTTCAGGCAAAAGGCGGACGCTGTAGCTGCGGAGATAAAACAAATCATCACAGAACATGGAGACAAAAAATTGGGCGATATTACTGTCGCGCAGGTCTATCAAGGGATGAGAGGAATGATTGGCTTGATTACTGAAACTTCTTTACTCGATTCTGAAGACGGTATCAGATTTAGAGGCTATTCCATTCCCGAGCTCAGAGAAATGCTGCCCAAAGCTCCGGGCGGTACCGAGCCACTGCCAGAAGGCTTATTCTACCTTATGATTGTGGGGGAAATGCCTACCGAGCAGGATGTAGCCCACCTTTCTGAAACATTCGCACGCAAATCTCATGTGCCTAATTATGTGTTTGATGTGATTGAAAAACTGCCGGTGGCTACCCACCCAATGACTCAGTTTTCTATCGCCATATCTGCACTTCAAAAAGAATCAATTTTTGCCAAAGAATATGCCAAAGGCATCAATAAAGCAGATTACTGGTCATACACTTTCGACGATTGTATGAACCTTATCGCTAAATTGCCTCGTATTGCCGCATATATTTATCGCAGAAAATACAAAGGCGGTGACCATATCCAACCAGACGGTATGCTGGACTGGGCAGGTAACTTTGCGCACATGCTCGGCTACGACGATAAGCGCTTCTATGCCCTGATGCGCCTTTATCTCACCATTCATGCCGACCATGAGGGTGGAAACGTCTCTGCTCACACTACACACCTGGTAGGCTCAGCGCTTACAGACCCTTATCTCGCTTTTGCTTCGGGTATGAATGGCCTTGCTGGTCCATTACACGGACTTGCCAACCAGGAAGTTGTAAAATGGATTGAAGAAATGAATCAGTCCTTAGGCACAAACAGTCCTAATAAAGAACAAATTGCTGATTATATCAAGCAAACACTTAAAGATGGTAAGGTGGTACCTGGATACGGCCACGCAGTATTGCGCAAAACCGACCCAAGGTTCACCGCTCAGATGGAATTTGCCAAAACGCACTGTCCTGATGACCCAATGGTGCAAACTGTTTGGAAAATTTATGAGGTAGCTCCTGAAATTCTTGGTGCTACCGGCAAAATCAAAAATCCTTGGCCTAATGTAGATGCGCATAGCGGTGCATTGCTCAAGCACTTCGGACTGGTAGAGGAAGAGTTCTATACAGTAATCTTCGGTGTGAGCCGCGCGTTAGGTGTATTAGCCGGGCTTTGCTGGGACCGCGCATTGGGCTTCCCTATCGAGCGTCCAAAATCTGTTGATACCAATTGGATTAAAAATTTCCTGAATGGTAATCTGAAAAACTAGTTTTATTTATACTGTATTTTCAAAGTGGCTACCTCCTCAGGGGTGGCCATTTTGTTTTTATTGAGGG
>DATGQB010000074.1:0-4889 GCA_035304405.1 Edaphocola sp. | reverse complement strand
TTTATATAAAATTATTCTTGCTTCTAATCCACTTCAATAGCTCAAAAACCATAATTTATTATGCTTTTTTCACTATTTTGTGGATTATTTGCCATAATAATTTTCTTTTAAATTCCTAATGCGTAATCTGGGATAAATTTTGGTATGGCTTGCCGGTAATAAAAAAGCCTGCCCCTATGCGTATTGTGGGCAGGCGGAAAGGAAATTATATTTCAGACTAGGAGGCTGTGGCCTGTTCGTTTTCTGTCTTAAGTGTTTCGTCGGCGTCTTTGTCGTATGACTTATATTGTACAAACATATACAGGTAGAGCACCCGGGCATAACGCATGAGAAGGGGCTGCATGAGCACTACTATGGCTATATTGATGCCCATAAACCAGAAAATACTATTATCGTAAAAGCTGATACCCACAAAGAGTGCAAACCATACTAGGTTAAAGACCGTAAGGGCAATAGCCAAACCGTAGCTTACATAGCCAGTGCCATAGTAAAATCCGGGTTCTATCTCCATCTTTTGGCCACAATGTGCACAACGCTCAGGCATATCAAGCATTTTCTTTAAAGGGAAGATAGTCTTTTGTGTGAACATTGATCCGGTGCGGCAGTTAGGACATTTTTTCTGCAATATACTGGGTAAAAGAGCAGGTTTTTGTGACATTGTGTGAGATTTATGATTACTTTACGGCTGCAAAGTTAACTTTTTTCTGATTCCTTAGTTTGTAAAATAAATGGATGAATTTGCAAGATTTGAAGGTGCTAAATCTGCTCAGTATCAACATTTGATGGCTCAAGCAGAGGCGGTACTAAAAGCAGAAAGTCACTGGCTGCCTAATGCCGCAAATCTCTGTGCTATGCTCAAAGCGCAGTTTGACTGGTTGTGGGTAGGCTTTTACTGGGTGGATGAGCCTAGTCAATCGCTGGTGCTCGGTCCTTTTCAAGGGCCGCTGGCATGCACGCGTATACCTTATAATAAGGGAGTATGTGGCCGAGCCTGGGCCGAGGGGCGCAGTTTTATAGTGCCCAATGTGCATGAGTTTGAGGGGCATATAGCCTGCAGTAGCCTGTCAAACTCAGAAATAGTGCTGCCTTGTCGCGATGCAAATGGCAAGATAAAGGCGGTATTAGATATAGACAGCCGCGATTACAACAGCTTTGATGAAACCGATGCTCAGTATCTCGCCGGTCTATTGGCATTAATTCAGTGGTAGCTATTCAAAATCCAGTTGCTTGATGTCGTATTGCAACTGAATAGACAAATGCAGCAAGACCACTTTTACATTTGCATTACGCACAATATGGTATATAGCCTCTGCAATATGCTTGTCCATCTTGCTGATGACCTTATGGCTAAACTGGCGTGCGGCAAGCTTTTGCGCAAAGGCTGCATCGGCACTAGAGATAGGGGCGCGATAGCCCGGGATGAGGCTCATGCGCATGGCATGCCCAAGCATTTGCTGGCAATATCGCAAGAAATTATTGAGCTGTACTGTGGGCAATTTGGATACCGTATCAATCCATTTGCCAATAAGATTACCATTGAAGGTAAATACACCATTAAACCAGTCTTTGAGCAATTGCAGCCAGTCGTTTTCCGTATCATCGCTGAGCTTGAGCGCCAGGGCCACATTGCCTTCTGCCAGCAGTGCGGCGTGTGCCGCTTTGTCGGGAGCTATATGATATTGTTGACTCAGAATGTCTCTGACAGCATCTTCACTGAGCGATTGCAGGCGCACCAGTTGGGTTCTGGAAAGGATAGTTTCTAGAACAGAATCTGTTTCTTCTGCTACCAGTAGAAAAATGGTATTAGTTGGTGGTTCTTCTATGAGTTTGAGCAAGATATTCCCCTCCTTGCCCAGGTATTCCGGTCTCCAGATAATTTGAATCTTGTACCGGCCCTCCATAGCTTTCAGGCTGAGGGTATCCCGCATTTCTTTACATTCTTCTGCCGAGATATTACCCGTTTGTCTGTCTTTGGCTCCGATAAATGCCAGCCAGTCCAGTACCGAGCCGTAAGGATGCTCAGAAAAGAATTTTCTAAACTCGGTGATGAAATTTTTGCTATTCGTTTTTTCGCCTGCTCCGGGAGGAATGGAAGGAAAAGTAAAATGCAAATCCGGATGCACCAAAGATTTAGTTTTGTGGCAAGCAGGGCATTGTCCACAAGCTTGGTTGTCTGCACTACGCTGCTCACAAAGCAGTAGTTGAGCAAATGCTACTGCCAGTGGTAAGCCACCGCTACCTTCTTTGCTGAGCAAGAGCAGCGCATGCGGTAGCTGTCCCGAACGGAGCAGGCTCAGTAGGGATTCTTGAGTTTTTTCTTGACCTATTACCTCATTCCAAAGCATGTTGCAAATTTATACAAAAACATCAGCTAAAAGCGTGTCTCTGCTGCGAGGAATATCAAGGTTCATAATAGCCCTTTGGAAAACATAAAAAAGGTATGAGAAATTTATTTTGATATTAAAGTAAATGCGCTTACCTTTGCAGTCCCTTAGAAAAAAGGAGTGTTCCTTTGGGAGAAGGGGCATTTATTAAATTTAGAGAATAAATAACCATAATATGAAACGTACTTTCCAACCGTCTCGTCGTCGTCGTAAAAACGTACATGGTTTCCGTAAGCGTATGCAAACTGCCAATGGACGTAAAGTATTAGCAGCACGTCGTAAAAAGGGACGTAAAAAATTAACGGTTTCTGACGAACGCCGCTTAAAATAATATTGTTTTGATTATGGGTGATGGCTATACCCTTACTCATTCGGAACGATTAAAACTTCGTAAACAGATTGAGACGCTTTTCCGTGCTGGAGAGGCGTTTTCTGTTTATCCATTTCGAGTGGTATATACTTGCACGCAAGAGCGGGGTCCTAAGGATGCGCCCGTGCGTGTGGGCTTTTCTGTGCCTAAAAAGCGCATGCCGCATGCGGTGCAGCGCAATCGTATAAAGCGGCTATGCAGAGAAGCGTGGCGGCTGCAAAAGCATGCTCTCTATCCTTTGGTGCCTGCCGATAAGCAGATGCACCTCTTTTTTATTTTTATAGGTAAAGAAATACCCGATTTTAAGGAAAGCAAACAGGCCGTTTCGGGAATTATCCATAACTTACAAGAAAAATTGCGAAAGCTTGACCCTGCCGGCTAAGATAATGATTGGAATAATTAGGGCTTATCAAAAGCTGCTCTCCCCTTGGTTGGGTGCCAACTGTAGGTACACCCCCACTTGCTCCCAATACGGACTGGAAGCGGTACGCAAATATGGAGCCTTAAAGGGCGGCTGGATGGCATTAAAGCGCATTGGTCGTTGCCATCCATGGGGTGGTCATGGTTATGACCCTGTGCCTTAGTGCCAACCGATAACTGAAACGAAGCTATACATTAAGAAGAGCTAAGCGCTGCAGCGCTTAGCTCTTCTTAATGTATGAATAGGGTGAAAAAAATCCGTTATAAAGTGGCCACAGCGGCTTTGATGCGGCGCACCGCCTCTTGCAATTGTTCCATAGAAGCAGCATAAGAGAAGCGTATGCACTCCGGACTGCCGAAGGCAGCTCCGCTTACCCCGCTTACATGGGCGGTGTTGAGCAGGAATAATGCAAAATCATCGGCATTTTTTATGGTATTGCCTTGAGCATCTGTTTTGCCAAAGAAGTGGGCAATATCCGGGAAGGCATAAAATGCCCCATCGGGCTGTGTGAGGCGGAAGCCCTCAATCTCTTGTAATGCCTGTACGAAATAGTCGCGGCGCTCTTTAAAGGCCTTTGTCATTTGGATACTTGGGGGCTGGTCACCTAGTAATGCCGTGATGGCTGCTCTTTGAGCAATAGAGTTAGTGCCGGAGGTGAACTGACCCTGAATTTTTTCGCAGGCTTTGACCATTGCTTCAGGGGCAGCAATATAACCCAGGCGCCAGCCGGTCATGGCATAACCTTTGGCAAAACCATTTACCACCACTACCTGAGATTTGATTTGCTCAAACTGAGCAATACTTTCATGCTTACCCACATAATTGATAAGTTCGTATATCTCATCGCTGATAACCGTAATTTGCGGATGCTTGGCGATAACCTCGGCAATAGCTGCCAGCTCTTCCTTGGTATATACAGCTCCGGAAGGGTTGCAAGGCGTGGAGAATATAAGCAAGCGTGTCTTTTCTGTAATGGCAGCTTGCAGCCTTTCTGCAGTCATTTTAAATCCATCGGCTACGCCGCAGGGAATATATACCGGAACACCCTGTGCCATTTCTACCTGTGCACTATAGGTCACCCAATAAGGCGTAGGGATTATAGCTTCATCGCCGGGGTTGATGGTGGCCAGCACCACATTGGCCAGCGATTGCTTTGCTCCGGTGGATACCAGTATCTCCTCGGGTTTGTACTCCAGTCCGTTGTCACGGCGCAGTTTTTCGCAGATTGCCTGTCTGAGTTCAAGAATGCCCGCTACCGGGGTGTATTTGGTATAGCCGGCATCCAATGCTGCTTTGGCAGCGTCTTTGATATGCTCAGGCGTGTCAAAATCCGGTTCGCCCAGACTCAGGCTGATGATATTGATGCCCTGTTGTGCCAGAGCACGGCCAAGCTTAGCCATTAATAAGGTTTGCGGTTCGCTGAAACGATGTACAAACTGGGAGATTTGCATGACTGAAAAGGTGATTTATTGAGCAAAAATTGTTGCAAACAAAGGTAAAGCAAATCGTAGCATCCCATTTCATTTGGGAGCAAATATTTTGTAGGGATAACTGTAGCAAATTGTCACCAAACTGCTTTAACCCAGATTACGCATTAGACTCTTTATATAAAATTATTCTTGCTTCTAATCCACTTCAATAGCTCAAAAACCATAATTTATTATGCTTTTTTCACTATTTTGTGGATTATTTGCCATAATAATTTTCTTTTAAA
>DATGQB010000073.1:0-5241 GCA_035304405.1 Edaphocola sp. | reverse complement strand
TTTATATAAAATTATTCTTGCTTCTAATCCACTTCAATAGCTCAAAAACCATAATTTATTATGCTTTTTTCACTATTTTGTGGATTATTTGCCATAATAATTTTCTTTTAAATTCCTAATGCGTAATCTGGGTTAAATCAGTTGTTGTGCTTATAGCATCGGAAGACTGAGTGGGAATTATTTATTGGTCGATTAGCAGGTTTTATTAGTTCCAATACCGATTCCGGATTCATTTTCCCGGGTGGTGCCTACGCGAATTTTTCCATTGGCGTTGAGGAAGAAAATTTACGAGAAACTGAAAAAGGAGAGTTGCTTCGATTGGGGTATAGTGTTTGAAAAATAAAAAAATCCGATTGTCGGTAGAGTTCTGGCAATCGGATTTTTTATAGAATGAATCTCGGTTCTATTTATAGTTTTTCAGTATTTCGTATAACTTGTATACATCCTCATAGCTGTTATACATAGGCACTGGCGCTACGCGAATTACATTTGGTTCTCGCCAGTCGGCAATTACCCCGTTGCGGCTAAGGTGGTCAAATACTGCTTTACCATCTTTGCCAAACAGCAGCGACAATTGTGCACCCCTTCTGTGTGGCTCTTTAGGTGTTATAATTTCAAAGTCCAGGTTGTCTAGCTGCGACAGTAAATATTCCAGATAGGCTGTGAGTTGCAGGCTTTTGGCACGCAATTGCTTCATGCTTACCTTATCAAAAATGTCTAAAGATGCTTTATGTGCAACCATATTGAATACCGGTGCATTGCTCATTTGCCAGCTGGCTGCGCCTTTTGCCGGCACAAAGCCCTTACGCATCTGGAATCGGGTGCTTTCATCATTGCCCCACCATCCTGCCAGACGTGGGGTTTCTGGATTGTTGCCATGGCGCTCATGTACATATACGCCTCCGACGCCGCCCGGACCTGAATTCAGATATTTGTAAGAACACCAGCAGGCAAAATCTACATCCCAATCGTGCAATTGTAGTGGAACATTGCCAACTGCATGTGCCAAATCAAAGCCACAAAGGGCGCCCACCGCGTGAGCCGCTTCTGTAATAGCTTTAAGGTCGTACCACTGACCGGTGTAATAGTTTACACCACCCATCATCACACAAGCCACTTTATCTCCAGCATCTTTAATAGCATCGATGATATCCTGGTCATCGAGGGTATGAGCTCCGGGTTTTGGAGTCAGTTCGATAATGGCATCGTTCGGGTCGAAACCATGCATTTTTACCTGAGTTTCAATAGCGTATTGGTCGGAGGGGAAGGCTCCCGCTTCCATGATAATTTTGTAGCGCTGAGCAGTAGGGCGATAAAAAGAAATCAGCAGTAAGTGGAGGTTTACCGTAAGTGTATTCATCGCTACTACTTCTGATTCTGATGCTCCAACAATTTTGCTTAATGATGCGCTGAACTGCTTGTGGTAGTACATCCATGGATTAGTAGCATTAAAATGCCCTTCTACACCCAAATTTGCCCAGTCGTCCAGTTCTCTTTGGAACAACCATGAGGTAGAGCGTGGTTGCAATCCTAAAGAATTGCCACAGAAGTATAGTGCGTTTTTGCCCCTATGTTGCGGAAAATAGAAACGCTCCCGGAAGGAGTGTAAGATATCGGCATCATCAAGCGTGCGTGCATAATCTAAAGAAGCTTCGAATTGTTGTTGCATAAATTAAGGAATATTTTATCGCTGCCACTGCAGCAAGTATTTTATTGTTGAATGAGTAATTGCTTTATTGCTCCTGAGCATTATTTCGCTCCTCCTTTTGTGGGAACACACCAGTGAGCAAAGATTTTTGGAATACCAAAAGCGTAATAACGCCGAAAGATATAGCAAAATCTGCAAAATTGAAAATAGGGTCAAAAAAGGTAAAGGCTTGTCCACCTACGATAGGCACCCAGTTGGGCCAGGTAGTGTTTATGATAGGGAAATAGAGCATATCTACCACAGAGCCGTGCATCAGACCGGCGTAGCCATTGCCGATAGCAATTTTGGCTAAGCCATCATAATGGTCAACGGTATAATAGCCACGAACAGCGTCATACATTAGTCCTTTGTCAAAGATGAGGCCATAAAACAGGCTGTCGATAAGATTACCGGCAGCTCCTGCCAGAATCATAGCAATGCAAATCTTCGCTCCATTTTTGAGTGTGCCTTTATCTACAATTTTCTTAACCCAAACAAAACCATAACTTACAGCTATCAGTCTAAAGAGGGTTAAGATAGTTTTTCCGGTGGTGTTATCCATTATTTTCATACCGAATGCCATGCCGGAATTTTCTATAAAGTAAAGTTGAAACCAGTCCAGCCCCAATACCTTAATACTACTGCCGTACTCAAAATTCAGCTTGATATAGAACTTTAGCAATTGGTCAATCAGAATTATCAGAAAAACCAGACCCAGGATATGTTTGTATTTCATTAGAAAAAGTAAATATGTAAGGCTTCAGAAAACGCGTTAAAACGGACAAAAATAATCATTAGGAATTTATGCGCCAAAGACTATAAAAATTAACATCGAACCATATAAGCGTTTTTGTGCGGAGCAGGGTGCAAGCAGCAGGCAGTCAGGAGGGATAGCTGATAAGGAAAATGCAGTTATGTCAAACTTTCGCTAGGTTAGAAACGGGTTACAGATGTGTGGAATTTTCATACATTTGTAGCATATATTATCTGCTTAACAATGAAGAAGTATTTATTGCTTTTGGGGGCGCTAAGTTTGTTTACCTCCCTAAGTTGGTCGCAAAGCAATCGCATTGCCGAAAAGGCGGCGCATGCTCATGAGTATAGCAAATCTATCAGCTATGATTTGTTTACAGCCACCACATACACAGATGCCCGCCTTTCGGAGGCATTTTCGGAATGGAATCGATTAAAGCTGAATAAAGAAGCGCTGGCAGGGCTGTTACAAGAGATGCCTACCACCATCGATTTTGACCTGCCGGTCAATGGCAGCTGGCGCAAGCTGAAGCTCGTACGCAAGGAAATTTATGCACCGGGTTTTAAAGCCTGGACATTACAAGCCGACGGCAGTTACAAAGAGGATGAGCATTATAAGCCGGGTGTGTTTTATCAAGGTTATGTAGAGGGATACCCTGTGTCCTTAGCTGCATTTTCATTTTATGAGAATGAGCTGGGAGGTGTTTTTAGTTTGGAAGAAGAAGGAAATTTCAACCTAGTGATGGATTATGACCAGCCGGGTGAAAATTATAATAATTACCTTCTTTTCAAGGAATCTGATATAAAAGATAACAGTATGCGCGGTGGTTGTGGTACTAGTGAGGCTTTGCGGGTGAATGAAGCAGAGCCGGCTACCAAAGCCTTTGGCGACTATAGTGGTACTTGCAAAACTGTATCTGTGGCCATGTATGGAGACTATAAGTTGTATCAGAATCGAGGTGCGAGTATTACGAGTACACAGAACTACCTCACCACATTGTTCAATGGAAATGCCACGTTATTTGAAAATGATGAGATAGGAGTGATGCTGCTCAATTTGTTTGTCCACTCGGTGCAGGATAATTATCCCAGTACGAATTCGGCAGACGTTTTGTATCGATTTGGTGGCGACGTCGGTGTTAATACTTCTGCTGATATCATGCAAATGGTCACCGGCTACATGAGCCAGGGGTATGCCCCAATGGGAGGTCTGGCATGGCTGGATGCGCTCTGTGCAACGCCAATTTTCTATCCTCCATACAATACTTATATCGGTCCGTACAGTATGGTAAACAATACAGGTCTGGGCACCTTGCCCAATGTGCCCGTGTATTCATGGGATATATATGCTTCTACTCATGAGATGGGACATAATTTGGGCTCCCCGCACACGCATGATTGTTCATGGAATGGCGATAATACGGCCATAGATGGTTGTGGGCCTACCTATAATGCCGCCTTGCAGGGCAACTGTCCTATAGCTACAGTACCGGTAAAGGGTACCATAATGAGTTATTGCCACTTGTTGCAGGGTGTGGGCATCAATTTTAATCTCGGATTTGGCCCACAGCCCAAAGCGAGAATAAAGGATAAGATTGCTGCGGCAACTTGCGTGTATTCAGCTGTGCCGCAACAAACTGTTGCAAGCGCCAGTCAAACCATCACTGCCAACCAGTTTTGCATCAACAATGATTGGGCTTACTTTTATTTCGACAACAATGACCACGATGCAGCCAATGACATCTTTGTACTAGCGGTGTATAACACCGATTTTAGCATGAGCGACCTGTCCAATGCCGAAGTGTCTGTTACCACAGGAAGTGCGTATGGTAGCAATACTGCGACAATTGAGAATCATGCTTACACAGACTATGAGGACTGGCATGTGATGAACAGAAAGTGGAAATTTGACATTGGCCGCCCCATTACGGGAGTGACCAGAGTGCGCTTTAGCAGTGCTACTACCGATTATGACGACCTGAGAGGGAGTGTAAATGCGCTAAGCAGTCCCAATCAGATGAAAGCTGTGGTATATCGCAATGATACGGTGTTTAACAATCCTGCTACTGGTAATAGTACCAATATCGAGGCTTTCAACTACCAGGGAGGCATGACTCCAGGCAGCTGGATTTGGGTAAACGAACTGCCCAACTTTAATACAGCGCAAATAATTATTTCAGGAGATTTTTATGGAGGAACCATGGGCTATGGTAGCACACTCAAGCAAACCGGCATTGGTACTGCATCCGCAGTAGGCCAGTTGACTTTGTATCCCGATCCTGCGCATGGAGAGCTGTTTATTGACGCAGCTGCGCTGCAAGCTGCATCCGTTTCTTTGTCTATTACCGATAATCTGGGCAGGGAAGTGATGCGCAAAACATTTAATACGCCTACAGATGTGTTGCGTGTGGATATTCAAGGGTTTGCATCAGGCTTTTATACCCTGAAACTGATTGCAAATGATAAAGTATATCTATCTAAATTTATCAAGCAATAGCGTGTAGTCTGCATACCGTTCGGCCAAAAAAATAGAAGTGCTACTGTCTGTAAAGACTTGTAGCACTTTTTTTTGAATTGAACTTTGCACTGTAATCCCATCTTGCATCATGATACAGCCTATATAGTCAGTCATTCATTGATTTTTAACCCAGATTACGCATTAGGAATTTAAAAGAAAATTATTATGGCAAATAATCCACAAAATAGTGAAAAAAGCATAATAAATTATGGTTTTTGAGCTATTGAAGTGGATTAGAAGCAAGAATAGTTTTATATAAAGAGTCTAATGCGTAATCTGGGTT